>OMRJ01000279.1 GCA_900313475.1 uncultured Eubacteriales bacterium
CGAGCTGTGCGCAACACTTTTTTTTCCTCCCAAAACAAATAAACCGGAGTCCTTATCCAATGCTATATCTACAGATCTTAAGGAGCTGCTTTTAATAATATCGGAAATTTGCTGCTTTCCCTCCGAGTAATCAATTGACGGAAAAAAACGCCAAACAGACGGCTTACGCAGATCAAGGTCAATCAAGAGAACGCGGTTGCCGTTTTGTGTAAGTGTTATCGCCGTGTTAACCGCAATCGTAGTTTTTCCTTCGTTTTCATTCGTACTCGCTATCACAAAAACCTTCTTATTGCTTTTATCGCGGAGAAATTCAAGCTTCACTGCAATTTTCTTAAAAGCTTCTATGTATATTTTATTTGTAAGAGGGTCGTTTATAAAAACACGCTTTATACGCCTTTTCAAAAAGGACTTAAGCGTTTTGTTTTTTCTTTCATGATAAACGGTGGCAAAAACGTCAAGAAGAAGATATTCTTTAACGGCAGCCTCCGTCTTTACGGTATCGCGCATCACGGACAGAAAAACAATAAGCGCCAATGCAAAAGCCGAAATTACAGGAACCGTTCTTTTTACAGTTCCCGAAAAAGATATTGAGTTATCGGGAGAGAACGGCACCGTTGCGCTTCGCAGAACGTACATGACGGTGTCTTCAAAACTGTAATCGGTAATGTATCTGTAGTTTTTGTATACGGAACTTACAGTATTGAACGCAGCCATGGGTGTGTTCGCTTTTCCCGTCAGAACTATCAGATTTGTCTCGCTTATAACGGATGCGGAAACCGTCCCTTCCAAAGGCTTGCCTGTTATTTCTTCAATTTTCGTTTTCAGAATATCGCTCTGAAAAATGGTTTGAAACACATTTGCCGTCTCTTTTGCCTTTGAAAGTCTGCTCGATAAAAAAGCGGATGAGCTTTTATTACTGACGGCGAGTGTCATTGACGAGGAATAAGACGGTGTATTAAAATAGAAAACATAAATATAAGAGGACATGTATGTTATCGCAGCGACAAGAATAACTACCCAAAAATTCATCAGAACATCGCGAACAACGGAATACGGACTGATGTTTTTAAATTTATTTCCCATAACATTACTCCTCACAGATTACGATAAAAGGCGTTGCGTCGCGTCCTTCTGCGGAAAAAACCGCCTCATAAACACCCGCATGCAGCAAATCGACCTTTGATATGTCAACCGAAATATCGGTTTCTCCGTCAGCTATATACGAATAAAAATCTATATTGTCGCCTATGCGGCAATATATGCTGTATGCTTTAAGATTGACGGGATTAACGACCGATGAGGACGACACGGAAATATTCAGTGCAAGCACAGACGAATCAAAACGTGAGTTTGTCGTTTTAAGGGTAAGCGAATAGTTGCCCGGAATCGTTATGTCAAAATCGGAAACCGTGATAATACTGTTTGAAAGCGTTTTTCCGTCGATACAGTCATCAACCTCAATATAATCGGTAAAATCGAAATTGCGCGCGCGAAGCGGCACTATAAGAGGCTTCTTTATAATAAACTTCGGCGAGTAATAATCCGTATACACGGCGGGGACAATAAGACGCGATACATTATTGTCAAGATCGGAAACAACAAAGGTTATATCCGCTTTGCCGTCCGTAATATACGGAGAAATGTTTTCTATCAGTATTCTTGACGTAATATCGCCGTCTTTTTGATCATAAGCCGATGCATATTTAAGTATATCGGCTTCCGTGTTTTTAACAGACAGCAAAAGCTTTTGCTCGGAGCAGGTAATGACCGGCATAGTATTGTCTTTGCGGCTTGTAAGCCTTACATACGAATAAAACACCGTAACGGCAACAAAAACAACACAAACAAGTATACGTAACGTTTTCAATAGTCCGCCTCCTTTACAGTGAAATATCCTTAAGAAGCTTTTTTGGATTCAGATCAAAAAGCTCATCGGCATACTGCCTGTCGAAATGCTCCTCCACCCATCGGTAGGAGCGCGACATATCCGTTGTCCGTCTGAAAGGACTGTGTGCATCGCTCGCAACGGCGAAAGCAAATCGGTTTCTGATAAGCCACCGGCTGCATTCGCATTCTTCCTCACCGTAGCGGCCTAAGATGCTTCCTTTATTTATTTGCAGCGGACAACCGTTTTCCAAAAACCAAAATATATTCGACGGGTCGGAATGAACAAAATGATATCTTTCCGGGTGTGCAATCACGGGAACATATCCCGCCGATTTAAGCTGCGAAATGCAGTAGCGGACGCGCTGAAAATCGTCGTTGAAACTAAATTCCGTCAAAACATACCTTGAACCGTTAAGCGGAATAATTTCATTTCTCTTTACAAGCTGCGCAATGTTGTTTACGCCGAACAACTCTGAGCCGAGACAAAGCTTTATCGGAATCTCATTTTTTATTATATGTTCTTTCAGTTTTTCAAAAGCAGCAGCAACTCCATACTTGTTTAAGCGCTGTGTACACTGAAAAGCATTGTAATAATGCGGAGTTGCGACCGCGACTGTCGTTCCGCTCTCACAGGCAAGCCGCAACATAACAGCCGCATCGCCGTATGAAGCAGCACCGTCGTCAATATTCGGAATTATGTGCATGTGAATATCCGTCAAAATAAACTCTCCAAATATATTTCATCCTTATTATATATCGTAAAAAAATTTTTTTCAACAATTTTACTATAACAAACAATTACATTATTGTAAAGTTCCTGTGTTTTAAGTGCCTGTGTAACGCGCTTGTCTGTTTCGCTCTGAATGAGCTGAAATAAGATATATACACTTTGTAAGCGTTCGCAGGGACGGAAATCTCCCGATTTCACTTTTCATTCGTTCAAAAATACACATGCTACGATGCTTGCAGAAGCAGGAGCGCCTATTAAATACACGCAAGAACGGCTCGGTCACAAAGATGTGACAGATACAGTGCAGATATATCGGCAAGTTTCCGACGCTATAAGAAAAAACGATACTGCTGCTTTAGAAAAGATGCTTAAGAAAGCAGAATAAAAAAAGAGGAGCAGGAAATCAATTCTACTCCTCAATTTTTTGCCCACCACCTGATTTTCGGTGGGCAAATGGTGGGCAAATTAGTTTTTACAGTTTTTTTCGAAAATTCCAAGACTCATAAAAAGTCCGGGAAACCCCGATTCTCGCTTATTTGCTTGCTTCTTCAACCGCAACTGCACAAGCGACGGTAGCACCAACCATCGGGTTATTGCCCATGCCGATAAGTCCCATCATTTCAACGTGAGCGGGAACGGAGGAAGAGCCTGCAAACTGTGCGTCGGAGTGCATACGTCCCATAGTATCGGTCATGCCGTAGCTGGAGGGACCTGCTGCCATGTTATCGGGATGAAGCGTTCTGCCCGTGCCGCCGCCCGATGCAACGGAGAAGTATTTAACACCGTTTTCATTGCACCATTTCTTGTAGGTGCCTGCGACGGGGTGCTGGAAGCGGGTGGGGTTGGTGGAGTTGCCGGTGATGGAAACGCCGACCTTTTCAAGCTTCATGATAGCAACGCCTTCGGGAACATTGTCTGCGCCGTAGCACTTAACGTCCGCACGGGGTCCCTTTGAATAGGGCTTCTCGTAAACGACCTTGACTTCTTCCGAATAGGGGTCAAATTCCGTTTCAACGAAAGTGAAACCGTTGATGCGGGAGATTATCATAGCCGCGTCCTTGCCGAGACCGTTAAGGATAACACGGAGGGGCTTTGTTCTGACTTTATTTGCGTTAAGAGCAATTTTGATAGCGCCCTCTGCTGCGGCAAAGGATTCGTGACCTGCGAGGAAGCAGAAGCACTCCGTGGAATCGGAGAGCAGCATCGCGCCGAGGTTGCCGTGACCGAGACCGACCTTACGGTTTTCGGCAACGGAGCCGGGAATGCAGAACGCCTGAAGACCGATACCGATAGCGGCGGCGGCATCGGCAGCCTTTGTGCAGCCCTTCTTTATGGCGATAGCACAACCGACAGTGTATGCCCACTTTGCGTTTTCAAAGCAGATGGGCTGTGTTTCCTGAACGATTGTGTAGGGGTCGATTCCCTTTTCGTCGCAGATAGCCTTGCACTCGTCGATTGAGGAGATACCGTATTCTTTAAGTACGCCGAGGATCTTAGCCTCGCGTCTCTCATAACCTTCAAACTGAGCCATTTTTCGTTACCTCCTTATTATTCCTTGCGGGGGTCAATGTATTTGACCGCGCCGTCTTCGGGATTGAATCTGCCGTAGTGACCGATGGACTTGTTGTAAGCCGTCGTGGGATCGTCGCCCTTCTTGATGAAGTCGGTCATTTTGCCGAGAGAAACGAACTCATAGCCGATAACCTGATTATCTTCATCGAGAGCCATTCTTGTGCAGTAGCCCTCTGTCATTTCAAGATAGCGAACGCCCTTTTCTCTTGTGCCGTACATTGTGCCGACCATGGAGCGTGCTCCCTTGCCGAGGTCTTCCATGCCTGCGCCGATAACAAGACCGTCCTCGGAGAAAGCGGACTGGCTTCTGCCGTAAACTATCTGGAGAAACAGCTCTCTTGCAGCGGTGTTGATAGCGTCGCAGACAAGGTCCGTGTTGAGCATTTCAAGCACCGTGTTGCCGGGGAGAATTTCAGCCGCCATAGCTGCCGAATGCGTCATGCCGGAGCAGCCGACCGTCTCAACGAGAGCTTCTTCGATAATACCGTTTTTAATGTTGAGCGAGAGCTTGCAGGCGCCCTGCTGCGGTGCGCACCAGCCTACGCCGTGAGTGTAGCCGGAAATATCCTTGATTTCCTTAGCTTCGATCCATTTGCCCTCTTCGGGAATGGGAGCGGGACCGTGCTTGGGTCCCTTTGCGACTACGCACATGTTTTCTACTTCGCGTGAATAGTTCATTGGAAAAACTCCTTTCAAAATATGCGGATAGCTTTTTGACCGATAATATTATACATGTACGCTTAAACTTTTTCAAGTAAAAATTTAATTATATGCGTTAAAGGCGAAAAAAATGTCGGGAACAGGGAGAAGTAAATATTTGAATTTTTTTAAACCGCGTATATTTTGTGTGTAAAACAGAAAACGGTCTTCTTTTCTTGTAAGTCGTTGTTCAACACTTTTGCTGTAAATATGTATAAAAAGGCTTGACCGATTGCTTTTTCGGGTGTAATATGAACTTGCAGAAATTTTATGCACTCTTTGCCGATATCGGGATTTGTGCAAATGCAATGAAGTAAAAACGGAGGACATTATTTTGAACGGAAGAAACAGACGCTTTTTATCCCGTGCCCTGAGCATTGTGCTCTCGCTTCTCATGCTCCTTACGGTCACTCCCATGACCGTTTTTGCGGAGAAGACGGAAACAAAAACATATAAAACCGGGGATATTATCGAGTTCGGCTCTTATCCGCAGAGCGAGGTCACGGGCGACGCGCTCAAATCGGCTCTTACGTCAAGGGCGGGTTCGACCTCCGGCTGGACGAGCTATGATTATTACATAAGCGGCGAACAGAGTGACTACATGAAATACACCGACGTTGAATACGGCGGAGCGAAGTACCGCGGGGTGTATTTCACGCAGTACCGCCCGTATTGGACAACGGGTTCAACAAGCTCAACCGGCAATTCTCATCAGGACGATAACGGCTACAATACCTCTACCGTATACTGGTTCAAATATGAGCCTATGAAGTGGCAGGTGCTCTCGTTTGACAAGACAACGGGCAACGCCGTGGTATTGAGTAAGGATATAATCGACTCGCAGCAGTATTCTAACAATGAGAACGACCGCACAATCGGCGGTAAGACGGTTTATCCGAACAACTACGAGCACAGCGATATCCGAGCATGGCTCAACGGCGCGTTCTACGACG
>OMRJ01000140.1 GCA_900313475.1 uncultured Eubacteriales bacterium
CCGAGAGTTGTGCGCAGCTCGCCGTCAAAAGCGCTTGCGGCAAGCATTGCCGTTTGATATGCGCCCGACGAATCGCCCGACACCACAATCTTATTTACATCAATGTTGTAGTCCTTTGCCAGCTCTCCGATATAGTTTATCGCCCTTACGATGTCCGAAAAATTCTCCGTAAGCGAGACATCAGGCGGCATCCTGTAGTCGATATTGAAAACAAAATAGCCGTGGTGAGCAAAAAATTCGGAGTTTGTCACTCTGTAATCCTTGTCGCCCTTTATGAAGCCGCCGCCGTGTATATAGAGCAGCACGGGGTGAAGCGTGCCGTCGTGCAGGTGGGTACGCTTAAAATAAAGGTCGCCGAGGTTGTATTTTTCGTTTTTGTCCGAATACGCAATATCGGGAAATCGGACGATGCCCGGATAGTGGACGGCGTTCTGCGGCAGGTCTCCGAAAACGTCAATAGCCTTAAAAACAAGCTCTGCTTTATTCATGTCAGTTCCTTCCGTCTTGTCTGTCAACAAAATAATAAGCCGCCGACAGTTTTATTCGTCGCGCGGCTTGATTTATGTTATTTGCCGGCATTTGCCCTCTGAAGCCAAACAGTGGCGATGTCCATAGCTGCATAAAGCCCTTTTTTGTCGCTTTTTTTAACAATTCGCTGACGGGGACTGATGTCCGGATCAGTGTTGAGAAGCTGAATAAGAATTTTATCGGCTATTTCCGTGTCACCTGACTGTTTTGTTGACGCTATCTGCATCATAATTATAAACTTGTCATAACTGTTGCCGTAATATATGGTCTTGCCGTTTCTCACAAGCGGGTAACCCTTATATGTGAGAAATTCTTCTTTTTTCGCCATGAAATATGTTCCTTCCTTTTGGTTATCGGTTAACGTGCTTATCTGCCGGTGTCACCCGACGCTATATAGTCACGCAGCAAAATCTGCAGAAGCTCGAAACGGTCGATTCGACGGATAAGGTTGCGCGCATTGTTGTGCGTGGTGATATAAGTGGGATCGTCGGAGAGAATATAACCGACAATCTGACTTATCGGGTTGTACCCTTTTTCTTTAAGAGCATTAAAAACCGTGAGAATTATTTTTTTTACTTCCGCTTCGTCCTGATTTGCAAGCTTTATTTCCTTTGTTTTTTCGCTCATTGAAAACACCTCCGCTGACACAAGATTATATTTACATACTATTATACACGTTTTAAACCAAAAGCGCAATAGTTTTTAGCGCTGAAATATGCCGCAAAAAAAGTTTTTTTACCGCAAAAAGCTTTAGGTGAGCCGAACTTTATCCGTTAAAGGTTGTCGGTTCGGCTTCACCTACATATCATTTTCTCAATTCCGCGCCCACGGCATCAAGTGCTTTGATTGCCTTGTTCATAGCTTCATCCGCCTCGGCATCCGTCATCGTTTTGTCGGCGGCTCTCAGGCGCAGGCTGAAGGCAACGCTCTTTTTGCCCTTTTCGATCTGTTCGCCCTGATAAACGTCAAACAGGCTGATGTGTTCAAGCGTTTTTCCTACCGCCTTTGCGATAAGCTTTTCAAGGAGCAAAACAGGAGTAATGCGATCGCATACGACTGCAAGGTCACGCGTGAGAGCGGGGAAACGGGGACTGGGCTTATACACTCTCTTTGTGTGCTGATATTTAAACAGCTTGTCAACAGATATTGATGCGACGTAAACTTTTGTGCCTATCGAGTAGTTTTCCGCAACATCGGGATGAATCTCGCCCAGTAAAGCAACTTCTTCGTTCCCGACAGTGAATCGTGCTGTTCTTCCGGGATGGAATGTGGGGTTATCCGTTACAGGCTCAAC
The DNA here is from genome assembly GCA_900313475.1 of uncultured Eubacteriales bacterium. Classification (GTDB taxonomy): domain Bacteria; phylum Bacillota; class Clostridia; order Oscillospirales; family Acutalibacteraceae; genus RUG806. Next base: position 1,823 of record OMRJ01000140.1, read on the forward strand.
GTCATAGCCGACAACGCCTGCCGCCGCGAAAAGCGCTTCGACCTTGCCCTTAAGGGTAAAGAAGTCAATACCGTCGCCGTACATGCCTATCGAAAGAGTTCTGTTTTCGTCGGGCAGCTCGTCTTCGCCGTTGGGAATATAGACCTTGCCGTTTTCAAACAAAAAAGCCGAGAGGTTGCGGTTGTTGTAGTTTCTCGAAAGCGTGTCCATCATGCTCGGAATCATGCTTGTGCGCATCACACCCGTGTCTTCGCCCAGCGGGTTTGAGATGACAACGCATTTGCGGAGCGCCGAATCTGACGGCAACGCGATTTTGTCATACGCCTTCGGGCTTATGAAGGAATATGTTACTATTTCCGAAAGACCGAGCGCAATGCATCTTGACACGATGAGCTTTTCGAATTTCTGAAAATCGTCAAGTCCGCCGTCCGCCGCGCCCTGAAGCTCGCGCACGGCAATCTTGTCAAAGCCGTAGAAGCGCGCTATTTCTTCCGAAATGTCAGCTTTGTGTTCAACGTCGCTTCTGAACGACGGAACGTATATTTTGCCGTCCTTTACTTCAAATTCAAGGTCGGTAAGTATCTTTTTCTGTTCGTCGGCGCTCACGTTTATGCCGATGAAGTTATTTACCCAGTCGGGGCAGAAGTCGATAACCGTCTGCTGCTTCGGGTTCGGATAAACGTCGACAACCCCGTCAACGATATCGCCTGCGTCAAGCTCCTCAACAAGCTGCAGCGCACGTTTGAGCGACATGAGGCAGCCGTCGGGGTCAAGCCCCTTTTCAAATCTGCCCGAAGCCTCTGTGCGCATGCCGAGCTTTTTGGCGGTTTTTCTGATGCTCGGACCGTAGAAGCATGCCGATTCAAAAACGATTGTGTTTGTGTCGTCCATGATCCCCGAAAATTCGCCGCCCATTACGCCTGCTACGGCGACGGGTTTGTTTTCGTCCGCAATTACGAGCATTTCGGGAGAAAGTCTGCGCTCAATGCCGTCAAGCGTTGTGATGCTCTCACCCTCAGCGGCGTTTCTCACGATGACTCTGCCGCCGTCGAGATAGCGAAGGTCAAATGCGTGCATCGGCTGACCGTATTCGAGCATTACGAAATTCGTGATGTCGACAATGTTGTTAATCGGACGCACACCCGATGCTCTCAGGCGCTCTCTTATCCACTTCGGCGAGGGCTTGACACGCACGTTTTTGACGACCGCGCCCGCATAACGGTAACACTTGTCGGGTGCGTCTATGGTGACGGAGTGCAGAAGCTCCTTAACATCGCCGCCGGCGGTCTTATATTCGTTCGTGGGCACGGTGAGCTTTCTTCCGAAAGTGACCGCCGCTTCTCTTGCAAGACCGACGACCGACAGACAGTCGGGACGGTTCGGCGTTATTTCAAATTCCGTCACGGTGTCGTTAAGCCCGATGGCCTCTTTTATATCAATGCCGGGAGTGCGGTCGCAGTCGTCACCGAGCACAAATATTCCGTCTTCGATCGCATACGGGAAGTCGTGGACGGTAAGTCCGAGCTCGCCGAGCGAGCAGAGCATGCCGCAGCTTTCGACGCCGCGCAGCTTGCCCTTTGTTATTGTATGTCCGCCGTGCACGACGGAGTTATGAAGCGCCGCAGGCACATAATCGCCGACCGTGAGGTTTTGCGCGCCGGTAACTATCTGAATCGGAGCGTCGTCGCCCGCATCGACCGAACATATCCACATGTGATCGGAGTCGGGGTGTCTTTCGAGCGAAAGAATCTGTCCGACAACAATGTTTTTGAGTTCTTCGCCCTCCGTCGACCAGCTCTCGACCTTTGAGCCGGAGAGCGTCATATCGTCGGCAAAGGTTTTTTCGTTGATGTCGTTAACATCAACATAGTCCATCAACCATCTTCTTGAGAGATCCATTTTGTATGCGCCTCCTTAAAACTGCTCCAAAAATCTTGTGTCGTTTTCGTAATAAAGTCTCATATCGTCAACCGAGAAACGGAACATCGCGAGACGTTCCACGCCTACGCCGAACGCAAAGCCCGAATATTCTTCGGGGTCGATACCGCCGCGCTCAAGAACCTTGGGATGCACCATGCCGGCGCCGAGTATCTCTATCCAGCCTTCGCCCTTGCACATCGGGCAGCCCTTGCCGCCGCAGCGGAAACACGATACGTCTATTTCGCATGACGGCTCCGTGAACGGGAAATGGTGCGGACGGAGTCTTATCTGCGTGTCCTCGCCGTATAGCTTCTTCGCAAGCTGAAGAAGGTTGCCCTTAAGGTCTGCCATCGTAATGCCCTTGTCGACCACAAGCCCTTCTATCTGGTGAAAAACGGGAGAGTGCGTGGCATCCATCGTGTCGGAGCGGTAAACTCTGCCCGGCGCTATCATGCGTATGGGCGGCTTGTGATTTTCCATGTATCTTATCTGACAGCCTGAGGTCTGCGTTCTCAACAGAATCTTATCGGTGATGTAGAAGGTGTCCTGTGTGTCACGCGCGGGATGCCCTTCGGGGATGTTGAGCGCTTCAAAGTTGTAGTAGTCAAGCTCCACTTCGGGACCGTCGGCAACCTTAAAGCCCATGCCGATGAAAATATCCTTAACCTCGTCAAGGACGATATTCAGCGGGTGGCGGTGTCCCGTCGGCTGTGCCTTGCCGGGCATGGTAACGTCAATTGTCTCCGCGTTAAGGCGTTCTTCTTTTGCCTTTTTCTTAAGCTCGGTCATTTTTTCATCGACCGCTTTTTCTATTACACTTCTGACTTCGTTTGCAAACTGACCCATAACGGGGCGTTCTTCGGGACTTAATTTGCCCATTTGCTTGAGAATGGCGGTAAG
>OMRJ01000251.1 GCA_900313475.1 uncultured Eubacteriales bacterium
CTGGATGCGCGGCACACGCGACTGGTGCATTTCGCGCCAGCTTTGGTGGGGACACCGTATTCCCGCATGGTACTGCGACGACTGCGGCGAGGTCACCGTCAGCAAGGATGAAAAGGTTTGCAAATGCCCGAAGTGCGGTTCCGCAAAGCTTACGCAGGATCCCGACACGCTCGACACATGGTTTTCGTCGGCCTTATGGCCGTTCTCAACGCTCGGCTGGCCCGAAGAAACAAAAGACCTTAAACACTATTTCCCGACAAACACACTCGTGACGGGTTATGATATAATCGGCTTCTGGGTGAGCCGTATGATATTCTCGTCGCTTGAATACATGGGGAAAGTGCCGTTTGATACCGTATTGATTCACGGACTTGTAAGAGACGCGCTCGGCAGAAAAATGTCAAAATCACTCGGCAACGGTATCGATCCGCTTGAAATTATTGACAAGTACGGCGCGGATGCGTTAAGATTTACGCTTGCCACCGGAAATTCTCCCGGAAACGATACACGTTTCTCTGATGAAAAGGTTGAGGCATCGCGCAACTTTGCTAATAAACTGTGGAACGCTGCAAGGTTCGTGCTTATGAATCTCGGCGAAAACGAATCTGCGCCTCATATTCCCGATGAGCTTGCGCTTGAAGATAAGTGGATTTTGACTGTCTACAACGATGTTGTCAAGGATGTTACCGCAAACCTCGACAAATTTGAGCTTGGAATTGCCGTTTCAAAGCTTTATGACTTTATTTGGGACGTGCTCTGCGACTGGTATATCGAAATCTGCAAGATTCGTCTTTCGTCCGATGATGAAAAGCTTAAGAATAATGCTCGCGCGGTGCTTGTGTATGTTCTTTCAAATACACTCAAGCTTCTGCACCCGTTCATGCCGTTTATCACGGAGGAGATTTGGCAGACTCTGCCGCATGACGGCAATTCGATTATGATTTCGTCGTGGCCGGTATATTCCGACGCGCTTCATTTCCCCGCCGAAGAAGCGGAAATGGAAAAAATAATGACAGCCGTCAAGGCCATAAGAAACCGCCGTGCCGAAATGAATGTGCCGCCGTCAAGAAAAGCTCACATATTTGTTGTTTCTCCCGATTTTGCGCTTTATGCGGACGGAGTGAAGTTTTTCACGCGTCTTGCTTCGACGTCCGGACTCGAAGCTTCCGCAAACGAAGCCGATTTTAATTTTGACGGCACAGTGAGCATTGTTACCGAAAATGCAAAGATTTATTTACCGCTTGCGGAGCTTGTTGACCTTGCGGCGGAGAAGAAGCGCCTTGAAAAAGAACTCGGTGACGTTGAAAAGAAACTTGCACAGATTAACGGTAAGCTTTCGAATGAAGGTTTCCTTGCAAAGGCTCCGGCCGCAGTTATTGACGAACAGCGTGCAAATCAGGTTAAACTTACAGAAAAAGCGAAAATGCTCCGTGAGAGTATCGAAAAGCTCGGTTAAATACGGAGGCGGAAATGAATTTTGACGAAGCCGTCGGTTTTTATCATTCGCTGACGCGGTTCGGCGTAAAGCCCGGTCTTGAACGCATTGAGGCTCTTTGCGCCGAGCTGGGCGAACCGCAAAAAAAGTTTAAATGCGTTCATGTTGCAGGAACAAACGGAAAGGGGAGCACCTGCACAGTCATCGCAAGTGTGCTCCGTGCCGCCGGTTACCGCGTAGGGCTGTACACGTCACCGTATGTTCTTGAGTTCAGAGAACGAATACAGCTTAACGGAGAGCTTATTCCGAAAGATGTACTCTGCAGCGTGACTCAGCGTGTCGCGGAGGCACTGGAAACCGTTAATGCGCGCGGAATATTCCCGACGGAATTTGAAGCGGTTACGGCAGCCGCATTCCTGTTTTATGCACAGAGCGGCTGTGATATCGCAGTTCTTGAAACGGGACTCGGCGGCAGGTTTGACGCAACAAACATCATTGACTCTCCGATAGCATCCGTTATAACGTCCGTATCGCTTGACCATACTGCCGTGCTCGGCGAAACGGTCGGAAAAATAGCGTGGGAAAAGGCAGGAATAATCAAACCTAACCGTCCGGTTATAACAAGTGTCCGTCAGCCGCGCGAAGCGTCGGAGGTCATTGAAAAATGTGCAAAGGAAAACGGATCGGAGCTTATTACCGTCGATGACGCGAAGATGTTTGAAACCGTATCGGAAACGCTTTTCGGTTCGGATGTAATATACCGGGGAAATAAACTCCATATTCCGTTCGGCGGTGAACATCAGCGCGAAAATATATCGCTGTGCATTGCATGTTTTGACGTGCTGCGCAACAGCGGCTTTGGTATTCCTGACAAGGCGGTGCAAAACGGCATCGCAAATGCGTTTATTCCGGCACGAACCGAAATAATGTGCCGCGAACCGATTATTATTCTCGACGGCTCACACAATATGTCATCCACAGCGGCGCTTGCGGCGCTTTTGAAAGAGTACCTTCCCGAGCAAAAAGCCGTTGCTGTTATGGGTATGATGGCAGATAAGGATATATCGTCGTCACTTGACAATCTCCTGCCGTGTTTTTCGGAGGTAATTGCAACAACTCCGTCAAATCCGAGGGCGATGGACTCTGACAGCTTTGCGTGTCTTGTCCGTAAAAAAGGGTGTGCCTCCATTGCGGAAAAAGAGCCGTGCAAAGCTGTTGATACGGCGTTTGAGCGGGCTGTGAAATTACATTCGGCTGTTGTCGTGTGCGGCTCGCTGTATCTTGCGGCGGACGTCAGAGAACATATGAGAAATGAAATAAACAGACGGTTCGGCGCAGCCGCCGATGCCGTAAAATAAATGAAAGGGTGATTTTATGCCGATGATCGTTGATGCCGCTCTCGTTACGAGAAAGGGCAAAAACGCCGGATTCAATACCGGAAGCATTAACGCTTCGGGTAAATTATGGCAGAGAGAGAAAATACACAGTGATAAGGGTGTGTTTGTTGCAGGGCGTGCCGAAAGCGAGCCGTACTATGCGGTTGCAACATCGGGTGTTAAGGGGATAGCGGAAACCGCAGTTACTTTGTTTAATGATTTTGCAGATTTATTGAGCAATTCAAATAAAAGCAAAAGCGAGGTTCTTGCAGGTTTTTTCAGAACATTTTCGGATTTTATAAAAGAAAATGCCGATCTTGAACCGTCATCCTTCTCCATGGCCGTTTTTGCGGGCAAATACAATAACGTACATATCGGATTAAGCGGAAAAGCTGCGGCTTACAGGCTTTCGGACGGCATTTTGAGCGCCGTTGCTCCCGATACGGAGGCTTATGCGGACGGCACAACATTATACGGCGTTGCCGAGTGTGCGGGCGTACGCAGCGGTGATATTTTTCTGCTTTTCGGTGAAGAAGCAGCAAGCGAGATATCTGCGGAGACGGTAAACAGTGTTTGTGCCGCAAGCGAGGGCGACATCCAGCTTATTCTGCGCCGCCTTGCAAATGCAGCTATTTCGGTTGATCCCGAAAACTCGGTTTCGCTCATCGCGGTAAAAATTCTCGACACGGAAATGCCTGTTATCGCGTCCGCTTCCGACACTGCCGCGGAGAGCGCTGTTGACGGTGCTGTCGTTTCCGAGATCGGCTCTGCTGCGGAAAGCGATGCACAAACGGAAACCTCGACCGAAGTGAACAAAAAAAGGACGGTCGGATTTATTGTTATTGCGGCTGTTCTTGCTGTTATGGTGCTGATACTCGGCGTTGTTGCCGTTAAGGGAATAATTTACTATAAAGGCGGAAAAACGACCGACGAAACTACGACCTTGACGGAGGAATCCGCGACTGCCGTTGAAGAATCCTCGACGGCGGCAGAGGAATCGACGACCGAAGCCGAGACTTCGACGGAAAAAACGACGGAATCGACTACGCGCCGTCAGACCGAAAACACCACATCGCGCCGTGAGGAGCGCACCACCGTACGTGAGCGGCAGACAGAGCGTCAGACAGAAAAGGTTACCGAAAAGGAAACCGAAAAGTCTACGGAAAAGCCGACGGAAAAACCGACGGAAAAGCCGACGGAGACTCCCACGGAAAAGCCGACGGAAAAGCCTGCCGAAAAGCCGACCGAAGCCTCAGCACAGACCGAAAAACCTGTAGAGACGGAAAAGCCTGCCGAAGAAAATCCCGCTTTGGATTGATTTTTTGCTTGATTTTTCAGCGGCGGTATGATAAGATAAAAATGAAAATAACCCGTCACGGGAGAAAGGCAATATTTATATTGAATAGGTGAATAATATGCTTGACTCAATTAAGAATAGTCTTCATAATGCGCTGCCGTATCTGTCATATATAGTTAACACTATGAACCGTATTTTATCCGTTATTGCGTCTTTCCTCGGAATTGAGATTCCCGGTGTTACAACCACGGCACCGGAAACGGAGAACGATCCTTCGAGCACTGCCGCATAAGAGATTGATTGCAAATTGAATGCGCTGTCGCATTCGGTTCATACCTGAAACCAAAACAATTAACAAAAGACCGTATTTTATGTAAAGCATTAAAATCAAATGCTTTTCCGAGTACGGTTTTTTTTATGTAAATAGCATTGACTTTTATAATTTTTTGCGGGATCGCACGGTGCTTAGGCTGACGGGATTCGAACCCATGTCGCCCGTCAGTGCCCCTTTTCGGCACTTTTCGCCCTTTTCGTTTTGACTTGCGCCGGCAAGCCTGCGCACCTCAAAAAACGAAAATTGCTCGATGAAAAACGCCTTTGTGAATCTAAAATCCTGTATCCGAATGCGGCATTTTTTACGGCTGATAAAGAATAGTGTGCATTATTTGTTCAGACATGAAAAACGGTACGCAATTAAATATTACGTACCGCAGTCACTTATATTATCTGATCAAATTATTTGTTTATGTATTTTGCTATAAAACCGTCGATTTTCGGCCAGTAGATTTCCGGATGCTTTTCGCACGATTCGTCATGAGCCGCATCGGGAACATCAAGTTTATCTTTTTCGGCGGTGCATGCATCGAAAAGTATATCGCGCATCCAGAACGGAACAAACATATCCTCCGTGCCGTGAATGAAAAGCGTAGGAGTTTTGCTTCTTCCGACCGCTTCAAGCGGACTGCAATCCTCAAAACCGAAGCCGAGAAATGCCTTTGCAAAGCTGTCGGCAGCGTTCAAAAACGGGAAACGGGGAAGATGTGTAATGTTTGTTATCTGCTCACCGAATTCGTCGTAGCAGCTTGTGTAGCCGCAATCCTCAACAGCGCATTTCACGTTGTCCGGAAGTTCTTCGCCTGTGACGAGCATAGTAATCGCACCGCCCATCGAACAGCCCATAACAACAATTTGTGCGTCGGGATCCATTGAAACGATATAGCTTATCCAATCGCACACATCGTCCTTGTCGAAATAGCCCATTGAGCAGAATTTGTGTTCGCTTAAG
>OMRJ01000246.1 GCA_900313475.1 uncultured Eubacteriales bacterium
CGTTCTGCCCGGATACGTGCCAGACGCTCCGCCTCAGTCTCTCTGCGGCGGGCGCGTGTGCCCTGTTTTTTGTTGTACTGCTGCGACTTCTGCTTGATTTTCTGTTTGCGTGAGCCGTCATTCACCCGTTCCGACACCGCCGTTCCGGACACGTTTTCGTAGCGCTCGTTGTATTTATCAAGCTCTACGTCTTCATTACGGGTGTTTACGGTCTTTCTCTCCCCCTTTGTTCTCGACTGAACAAAGGTACCGTCGGAGCTTTTGTTTTCCTTTTTCTTAAACGGCTTGTCGTTATTCTGCGCGGGTGCGGCGGATATCTGCTTCGCTCCCTTGTCGGTTGCCTTTGCGCTCTTGTCGGTTGCCTTTGCTGCCTTTTCGGGTCGTTTCTCGGCGTTCGACGCATTCTTAGCCGTCTTGTCGGATGACTTTTTCTCTGCGGCGGGCTTTGAGGACTTAGCTTTTTCCTTCACGGCGGAGACGTTCTTTTCGGGCGCGCTATCCTCTTCTGCCGCTTCTTCGGTCTTCGGCTCCTCCGGTTTTTTCATCGCAAAATATCCGTCGAAGCTGTCAACGGAATTATCCTGTGTGAGGCGGTCGAATATCAGATCAAGCTCATCGGATGTGAGCACGGTCTGCGATTTCTTCGTTTCATCGCCGCGCGACTTAAAAAAGTCGGTAATAATGTTGCTTTTTATATTAAAATCTTTGGCCAACTCATGAATTTTGTATTTTACTACCATTCCGAATCCTCCTCGTAGTTAAACGGTCTTTTCGATCGCCTTCGCAAAGCCGCTGTCGTCAACCGAAAAAATACAGCTTCGCTTGCCGAGTGCGCGTCCCGCCTCATCCATATCGGCATCTGTGACAATAACGCGCCCCGAAAAACCTGCAGCCTCCAATTCGCGCGCATGGCGCGGCGACGCATCGGAGGTAAGGATCACCGCTTTTGCGGTGCCGTTTCTTACGGCGGCGAACACAACATCGTGTCCGATGCCGAGCTTTCCGGCTTTTCTTGCCAACCCCATAAGGGACAGTGTTTTATTCATCGGCGATCTCCCCGCAAAGTCTGTCGTATACTTCGGTCGGAACACTGCAATCAAACGCTTTTTCGAGCCTGTTTCCTTTTTTGGCTTTCATAAGGCATTCGGCATTTCTGCAAATATACGCTCCTCTGCCGGATTTCTTTCCCGTGAGGTCGACGCTGATGTCGCCTTCGGGACTTTTTACTATACGCACAAGCTCTTTTTTGGGTTTCATCTCATTACAGCCCGTGCATTTTCTCATCGGTGTCTTTTTCTGCTGCATCGCTTTTCACCGTTATCAAAGACGAATCATCGGTCTTGCGTCACCGTAGAAAGGCTTGATATCTATTTTCCAGCCTGTAAGGCGAGCGGCAAGCCGGGCGTTCTGTCCTTTATTTCCTATGGCGAGCGAAAGCTGACCCTCGGGTACGGTCACGCGGCAGCTCTTTTCTTCGGGATCGGGAATTTCGACCTCGACTATTTCTGCGGGAGCAAGCGCGCCGCCGATAAACTCCGCGGGATCGTCCGAATACTTGATTATGTCTATCTTCTCGCCGCCGAGCATATCGACTATCGCGTTGACACGCGCACCGCGTGCGCCTATGCACGAGCCTACCGCGTCGATATCGCCGTCTTTGCTGCAAACCGCAATTTTTGTTCTGGAGCCTGCCTCGCGTGCGATGGACTTGATTATAACGGTGCCGTCGTATATTTCGGGAACCTCCTGTTCAAACAAACGTCTTACAAGACCGGTGTTTGTTCTCGAAAGGAGAACCTTTGGTCCCTTCGTCGTTTCGATAACGTCGACGATGTAAATCTTAACAAAGTCGCCGACACTGAATGTCTCGCCGGGGATCTGCTCTTTTTTAGGCAGCAGCGCTTCGGTCTTTGCTATCTCGACGGCGGCATCTCCGGTAACGGGGTTAACGGAGAGCACCTTTGCGGTTACTATCTCGTTGTTTTTACTCTGAAGTTCACGGTATTCTCTGTCGTGCTCGTAGTTTCTCACGTTCTGGCGAATAGTGTGCTTCACGCTCTGCGCGGCTATTCTGCCGAGATTTTCCATTTTAAGCGGCACGTCTACGGTATCGCCCTCGCATACGCCCTTTTTATACTTCTGCGCGTCCCCGATGCTTATTTCCGTGTCGGGGTCAAGCACATCGTCCGTTACGGTTTTGCGGTTGAAAATGGAGATGTCATAGGTCGCGGGATCCATGGTGCAGATTATATCTCCGTCCTTTATCCCGAATTCCTTCTTTGCCGCGGTCGACACCGCGAGGCATATTTTTTCGCATAACACATCAGCCGAAATTCCCTTCTCCTTCTGGAAAAGCATTATGGCATTGTGCAGTTCGTTATTCATTTTTCCGATCTGTCCTTTCGTTTAGTTATAAAATCCGTCGAAATCGTCGAGCTTAACGCTTGTTATCTCGTTTTTGAGGAATGTATGAATGTCGCCGCCGGCAAACTCCGCCGTAACGGCGCCGTCATCATATCCCGACAGCACCGCTTTATGAAGCTTCACGCCGTTATACGCACTGCGAAGCTTCAGTATTATCCCTGAGCCGATGTACTTCTCAAAATGAAAGTCGCGCGTAAGCTCACGCTCAATCCCCGCCGAGCATACCTGTAAATTATACGGCTCGCTTATCGGGTCAAGCTCGTCGAGCGGCGCATCGAGCGCATCGTTGACCGCAACGCAGTCGTCGATCCCCACGCCGCCTTCCTTGTCGATTATGATCCGCAGATAGCGCGTGGCGCCCTCTTTCTGATAGCGCACGTCCCACAGCATAAGACCGAGCGAACCGACAATCGGTTCGGCAAGCTCCCACACCGAATTTACGACATTGCCGCCTTTTTTCTTTTCAGCCAAGTACATCGCCTCCGTTTTTTTACCGTATCGACACTTCCCGAAGCGGTCTGCCCGGGGAAATATCGGGCCAATCAAAACAAAAGAGCGGGTTGCCCCACTCAATGTCAATACATTATGTTTTGACTATAACACACTTTCTTTCGCAATGCAAGTGTTTTTCTTGTTTTTGTCTGTTTTTTGCAAAAAAAAACCGATATATTATGTAATTTATAAAATACATTATAGTTTGACTTGAAAGAACGGGCAAAGGATAGTATAATCTTTGCAGACAACAACGAACGGAGAAAAAATATGGCTTTAATTCTTGCCTCCGGCTCACCGCGCAGGCGCGAGCTTATGGGTTTTATAACAGATTCCTTCACCGTTAAGGTTTCCGACGCGGAGGAAAACACCGATTTTTCACAGACACCCGACAGGATAGTGATTTCGCTTGCGGAGCAAAAGGGACGCGCAGTCATGCCGCTGTGCTCCGAAAACGATGTAATAATTTCCGCCGATACCGTGGTATTCATCGACGGAGAGGTACTCGGCAAGCCGGAAAATGCGGACGGTGCACGCGCAATGCTGCGTCATCTTTCGGGCAGGACTCACACGGTCTACACGGGTGTAAGCATTCATGCCCCGAACGGTACCGTTTCGTTTTCCGACAAGACCGACGTCACCTTTAACGAGCTTTCCGACTGCGACATCGAAAGCTACATCGCAACGGGAGAACCGTTTGACAAAGCGGGCGCCTACGGCATTCAGGGCAAGGGGGCACTGCTCGTGAAGGGCATCTGCGGCGATTTTTACAATGTTATGGGCTTTCCGGTTGCGCGGGTGTACAGAGAGCTTAAAAGGCTCTGTGTGCTGTGAGCCGCGCGGACAGGCTGACCGCAGCAATTTTTCCGAACAGGTGCTGCGGGTGCGGCGCCGTAATTTTCACGGACGGCGAGTTGTGCGATAACTGCGAAAAATGTCGGGCGCACTTCGCCTATGAGCGGGGCTTCTGTAAGAAATGCGGTCAGCGGCGCACCGAATGTATATGCGAGCGGCACAGCTTTTTCGGCAAGGCTGTATTTGCGTTTTTCTACACGGATACGGTAAAAAGAACCGTTCGTCAATTCAAATTCAGAGGCAATCTCTTTTACGGACGGCTTTTCGCAAAGCAGATGTACAATGCCGCCGCCGAAAGCGGTATCCTGACGGATGCTTCCTTTGTCGTACCCGTTCCGATGCACGGACTGAAAAAGCTGCGCCGAGGCTTTAATCAGACGGAGCTGCTTGCACGTGAGTTTTCAAAAATAAGCGGCATACCGTATCTTAACGCGCTCAAAAAGCTGACGCTTTCGCCGTCGCAGCACGACCTTAATTCCATTGAACGCGCAGGAAATGTTGCGGGAACATTTGAAGTCCGGGAGAAGTGCGCCGACGCTGTAAACGGAGCTAAAATAATTCTCGTCGACGATATAATGACAACACACGCAACAATGAATGAAGCGGCAAAGACGCTGTTCATCTTCGGCGCGGAAAAAGTGGACGCGCTTGCCGCGGCGGCAGCGGTAAAAAAGAATCGGAAAAATTAAAAAAGTATCCGAGCAAAGCCGCAAAATATTAAGCTGTCGGGCAAAGACATGTTTTTTCGGCGGGAAGCCGATGCTTTGCAGGCGGCGTTCGGTTTTTTCAAAGTTTTTCAAAAAAACTCTTGACAATCGTTATTTTGCGTGTATAATAACAGTATAATTTAATAGTTTTCGAGTTCAAGTGTTTATTCGACAAGGTAACGGGGGCAAGTACCCCTTTAAGGTGTCGTTGAACACTTTATTTTTTTGTTACGTCGAAAGGAGGGTGCGCCGCAGTGAAAACATTGCTGATAGTGAGCAGCTCGGTTAAATTTTTCGGACAGTTCAAAACCGCGTCCGAAATATCGGACTGTGAAATCCTGACAGCCACAAGCATGAGCGAAGCAAAAAAATATCTCATGCTCGGCGGCATTAACGCCGTGGTGATAAACTGCCCCGTCGGCGACGGGTTCGGCTTTGACGAAGCGTCAAAAACAGCCGACAGCTACGGCGTGCGCGTTCTGCTTTTTGTAAAACAGGAGCTTTTCGACGATGTGTCGGCAAGGCTCGACAGACCCGACATCATAACCGTCAAAAAGCCTACCGACCGCATCACGGTCCGCACGGCGGCACTTAAACTTATAAGCGAAGCCGACACCGGAAAAGCACCCGTCGAACCGGAGCCCGCAGACGATAAACTCACGGAGCTGAAAATAATATCCAGGGCAAAAATTCTGCTTATGCGTCAGTTCTCGATGAGTGAAGCACAGGCACACAGGTATCTCGAAAAACGTGCAATGGACATGGGACGTACAAGAAAAGCAATAGCGGAAGGCATAATAAGATCTTACGGAAATTAACGCAAGGGAGCGATTGACAATGACAAAATATATTTTCGTAACGGGCGGCGTCGTATCGGGACTCGGCAAGGGCATTACGGCGGCATCCCTCGGCAGACTGCTCAAGGCACGCGGACTTAAAGTGGCGGCACAAAAGCTCGATCCGTACATTAACGTTGATCCGGGCACGATGAGCCCCTACCAGCACGGCGAAGTTTTCGTGACGGAGGACGGTGCGGAAACAGACCTCGATCTCGGTCACTATGAGCGTTTTATCGACGAAAACCTCAACAAATATTCCAACCTGACCACAGGCAAGGTATACTGGAATGTGCTCAACAAAGAGCGCAGGGGCGAATATCTCGGCTCGACCGTTCAGGTAATTCCCCACATCACGGACGAGATAAAGAGCTTTATATATTCCGTCGGCAAAAAAACAAATGCCGATGTAGTAATCACCGAAATAGGCGGCACAACGGGCGACATTGAGAGCGAGCCTTTCCTTGAAGCCATACGTCAGGTAGGACGCGAGGTCGGCAAGGAAAATTCGCTGTACATCCATGTGACGCTCGTCCCGTTCCTGAGAGGATCGGACGAGCATAAAACAAAGCCGACTCAGCACTCCGTCAAGGAGCTTCAGGGCAAGGGAATAAACCCCGACATCATCGTTCTGCGCTGCGACGAGCATCTTGAACCGCCCATTCTTAAAAAGGTGGCTATGTTCTGCAACGTCAAAGAAGACTGTGTCATTGAAAATATAACTCTGCCCTGTCTCTATGAAGCGCCGCTCATGCTCGAAAAGCACGATTTTTCGCTCATTGTCTGCCGCGAGCTCGGCTTGTGGACGAGAGCACCGGAGCTTTACGAGTGGAAAGCACTTGTTGACGGGATAAAAAACCTCGAGCACAAGGTAACGGTAGGCATTGTCGGAAAATATGTCCGTCTTCACGACGCATATCTCTCCGTCGCGGAGGCACTGCGCCATGCGGGATATGCAAACAACGCGGATGTACACATTGAGTGGATAGACTCGGAGGACATCGAAAAAAGCAACGTGAAAGAAAAGCTCAAAGGTCTTGACGGTGTTGTCGTGCCCGGCGGCTTCGGCTTCAGAGGCATCGAGGGCAAAATAGAAACGGCAAAATACTGCCGCGAAAACGATCTGCCCTATCTCGGCATATGCCTCGGCATGCAGACGGCGGTCATTGAGTTCGCACGAAATGTTGTCGGCTGGAAGGATGCGAATTCCGGCGAATTTGACCCCGAATCGAAACATAAAGTGATAGATTTTCTCCCCGACCAGAGCGATGAAGTGGACAAGGGCGGCACGCTGCGTCTCGGCGCATACCCGTGCAAGACCGTGCCGGACACGATAATGCGCAGCTGCTACGGCGCGGAAACGATAAGCGAACGCCACCGCCACCGCTACGAGTTCAACAACGAATTTAAGGATGAGCTTGAAAAAGCGGGACTGACCGTGAGCGGAACCTCGCCCGACGGTTTGATTGTGGAAACCGTTGAGAACAAAAAGAACCGTTTCTTTATCGGCGTGCAGTTCCACCCCGAATTCAAGTCCCGTCCCAACAAAGCTCATCCCCTTTTCGCAGGACTTATTAAAGCCGCGCTTAACACAGACAAAACCGCACAGTGACATCCCTCTTTATGCCGACTTTTTTCGGAATCGCGCGCTCAGGCTGTCTTTCACCGAAATGAGTACAGCGCGTTTCGCTGCACGGAACGTGCGCACTCGCCTTGCGCACGTTCGACGGATAACCGTAAAATCAACATTTTTTTACAGTGAAAATATTTTAATCTATCAGCGGCAAAAGTTTTTTTCTTCGCCTATTGCTTTTCCGACAGATGTATGCTAATATTATGGCAACGGCAACTGACAAACTGTCATATTTGTTTTTTCAATACGTAACAGGGAGGAAAACAACATGGATAAATTAAAAGAGCGTTCTGTTTTTGCAAATATTGCGGTGGGAATTTTATACGCGGCACTCGGCGCGGTCATTATTCTGTACCCGGCAATGACAACTGTGGTTCTGTTCCGCATTTTGGGAGTATTCATCCTTATTCACGGAATTTTTAAGATAGCGGCATATGTCATGCGCGATCCCTACAGCTTACTGCACCGCTTTGACCTTGCGCTCGGAATCTTTTCCGTAACGGTAGGATTCATATTCATTATAAGTCCGATGCAGACACTGTCGTGGCTCGCATTTATTGTCGGCGGATTTGTCCTCCTGAACGGACTTGTGACATTGCAAACCTCATGCGACGGCTTCCGTTTCGGACTGAAATACTGGTATTTTTCGTTCATTTCCGCGCTTATAACGGTGCTCTGTGCGCTGTTTTTGATGTTTGCTCCCGCCCGATCGGCGAGTTTTATCACCACGTTTATCGGCATTTCGCTTATTTTAAGCGGCATTGAAAAAACCGTAATCGCAATAGTCACGATTATCAACAGGAAAAAAGGCAGCAATCCGAAAGACCCCATAGAGGTGGACTTCACGGACGTAAAATAACAATTGAATTTTCAAAAATAATATGTTATATTTATAGTGTATCTAACCGTAAACGGAGGAAAGACAGATGAAAAAAGCAAAAAAACTGCTTGCGGTGCTTCTTGCCGCAATCATGTGCTTTACGATGGCTGCAGTTGCCCTCGCCGGCACCGAAAACGGCAGCTACACCGTATCAAACCCCTATGCGGACATTGATTGGAGCACCGTAAAGCAATACAAGACCGCGCTGCACTCGCACACGAACGCGTCGGACGGCGACCCCACTCTCAAAGAGAGCGTACAGCGCCATGCCGACACGGGATTTGACATTGTTGCCACGACCGACCACGGCACGGTGAACTACACATGGGAAACCGTAAACGAAAACAAATTTATTCACGAGATGCTTTCGCTTATCGGCAGAACAGAGGGCGAGCTTGAATATCTCGGCGCAAGCGGCACTTTTTCAAACGGCATCTCATATTCGTACGCAAAGGCTGAAAACGGCGACGATTATCTTTCGCTGTCAAACGGAAAACAAATACTCCGTCTGCCCTACGGCATTGAGCAGAACGCGCTTTCGGCAAACGCACACGTAAACAGCTGGTTCACCGACTACCACGACAATTCACTCACCACATATGAGGACGCAATAAGCTCTGTTGACAGGCTCGGCGGCATCTGCGTAATCAACCATCCGGGTGAATACACAAAGGCGCGCTATGAACTTCGCGCAGCGGATGCTTACAACGAGAACAATGCGGCATACAGATATTATATCAACAAATATGCGTATCTTCTCGATAAATACGACGGCTGTCTCGGCATCGACATGAATTCAAAGGGCGACAACAGAACTCGTTTTGACAGAATTTTGTGGGACAAGCTCCTCACGCGTTTCTCCGCAAAGGGCAAAAATGTGTACGCAATTGCCTCCTCCGACGCACATCAGCTTAATGTTATAGACACGGGCTTTACAATGCTTCTTATGAACGGTCTTACTTCTTCGGAGGCGAGAAAAGCTCTTGAAAACGGCACCTTTTTTGCTGCGTCCCACTGCATAGGCAACCCCGAAGAGCTTCGCGAAATTGCCGCGGCTCTCAAAGAGTTCTACGGCGAAACGGCAACATACGAAAAGGTCAAAGCCACGGTCGACGAGCTTGACACACGTCTTGCCGATATCGAAAGCGGCAAGCTTGCTGCCGATTCAAGCCTTTCGGTCATATATTCGGTACTTGAGGACGGTTTCTCGACCGCGGACACTTTCCCCGCCGTCGGTTCCGTAGAGATTGACGAGACAAACGATACGGTCACGCTCAACACATCCGATGCCCTTATCGTCCGCTGGATATCCGACGGCAAGCTCATTGCGACAACAAAAGCGGACGACGCAGTGCTCGATCTCAACGAATACGCGGACAGGCTCGGCAATTACGTCAGGGCGGAGGTCTTCGGCGAGGGCGGCATACTTTACACACAGGCATTCCTGCTCAACGCAGAGGACAATGCGGCGGCAAACGGAGGAAAAAGCGAAAAGTTCTTTGACTTCGGCTTTATAGACTGTCTCTTTGCCATATTCAAAAACTGGATCGACATTCTGGGCAGAAAGCTTGCCCGAGTTTGCTGACAGGAAATGACAGGATGACAAACAACGCACATTTCGCGGTACAAAAGGTACGGCGGAATGTGCGTTTTATTGCGCCCCGAAAAATCGGAGGATATTCTTTTTTCAAATAAAATCGGTCGGCTGCACTTTTACCGTTCGCAAAGGCGTTCAATATCACGCAGTGGGGCAATCGCACCCTTCTGCTCGGTGCTTTTACCTGCGATATGAACCGCTTTTTTCAGATACGCGGCTGCTTGTGCAGGAGTAATATTTTCCAAGGTGCTGCCGTTTTTCAGCCATTCACTCAAAAAAACTCCGAAGAAAATATCCCCGGCTCCCGTTGTATCAACGGCTGCAAATTTTTCGGACGGCAGGCA
>OMRJ01000175.1 GCA_900313475.1 uncultured Eubacteriales bacterium
GCTTTATCGAGAAGCTCTGACCGTCGTTCGTGTAAGCGGTGGAGCCTTGTTTACCGTGGGTGACGATAACTATCTTTGCGCCTTTATTCTGCCAGTATTTGGCGCTTGTCTCATCGGTTCCGTCAAGACCTATGAGCTTTTCGGCATAGTCGTATTCCTCGCGCGAGCCTATTATCATGTCCGCCTGTGAAGCGACAAGCGAATAGTAAACGGCTGTTTCGTCGCCGTTCTTCCAGTTATATGCGCGGTAATCGAGCACGAAAATAACGGGAATGTTGTTTTTCTTTGCAAGAAGCGTTGCCTTGAGAGCCGCCTCACGCGACGGACTTTCGGCAAGCGCAACACCCGAAACAAGCACTGCCGCGCCCTCTTTTATGTATTCTTCGTCGATGTCGGCGCATTCGAGCTTAAGGTCGGCGGCTTCGTTTCTGTACATAACGATGCTGCTCTCCGTCTCGCTCTTTATCTCCGTGAAGGTAAGTCCGATTTTTTCGCCGTTTTTGCAGCGAACGATACGGGAGGTGTCAATGCCCTCTTTTTCAAAAAAGTCGGTCACGAATGTGCCGAACTGATCGTCGGACACTCTTGCGAAAAATCCGCACTTCTTGCCGAGACGCGCCAGACCGACCGCGATGTTTGCGGGCGAACCGCCGAGGTAGCGCTTAAATGTGGTGCTCTCGTTGAGCGGGCAGTAGTAGTCGACGGGATTGAAATCGACCGCGACTCTGCCGACGAGAATGAGGTCATATTTTTTGTTCTTGTCAAATTCAATGTATTTCATTTATGTTTCTCCTTTTCGGGACAGCATTAACATAAAAATTATATACTGTTTTTATAATATATTCAACCTAAAATTTGTGAAAAGAACCGACTTTTTTCAAATTATGTTTTGATAAGAGCGTCTATTTGCCTAATATTTTCGCCGCAAGCCACACTGCGCCGTAAAGAACCGGCTGATGCGCGATGTAAATAACAAGACTGTGCCTGCCGAGCCACGGCAGGACAGGAATACGCATGCATGCCGCTCTCCTGATTTTTTCGCTGCCTTTGCATGCGTTAAAAAAGAAGTATCCCGCAAGGCATGCAAACATCCACGGAAACAGGGGGAAGTAATCTCCGGCGGAAAAGCCGTCGAACGGAAAGCCGAAAAACGCAGTAATATAATTTCTGTAAAGCGAAAGCGGCATATAGAAAAAAACATGTGAATAAGTCCCGATATAGGCGTAGTTCATTCTGAAAAAGAATGCAAAAAGCAGAACATTTATTACAAAAAACGTCCTCGGCGGCAAACGTGACAGAAACCTGTCGCCCACGGAGAGAAGCAGTCCCGACACGCTCATGAACGTGAGAATACCGAACAGCACCGCCGTGTCGGGAGCGACAATGCGCGTCACGATATCAACGGCAAGTCCGCCCGCAAAAAGAATCGTAAAACGCCGCAACCGCCGGTGTGAAAAGTGAAAACAGACGCCCGAAATAAAAACAAAAAGTCCCGCTCCGATATCCCTTACAAGGGTGAGCGGGATAAAAGACGTAAATTTATCGACATCATAGCCGAACACTTCTACGACATCAAAAAGGGCATGGTATATGACCATACCCGAAATACACAGACCCCTCACCGCATCGATAAGGGGAAAGCGCATTTTTTTCGGTTTTTCAAGCAGCGTTTCCGTCATTTTGCCGTTATGCGGTCAAGAAAATCAAGGACGTCAAAAAACACCTTTGCGCGCTCGTCCTCGTTTAATATCTCATGACGAAGTCCGGGATAGAGATACACCTCCGGATCGAGTCCGTTTGCGGTAAGCGCATCGGCGAAATCCATAACACCCTTGCCGAATAATCCGACCGGGTCTTTGGCACCCGAAATTATGAGCACGGGAAACCCTGCGGGCAGCGCCGACAGTGCCCACGGACTGCACGCTCGCACGGCGAGATTATACAGCACATTGTTCATTCCCGGGCTGCAGGGCGCACCGCATAGCGGATCCGCCTTATGACGCTCGATATTTTCGGTGCTCCGCGACAGCCACGACAGGTCATCATTTTCCTTGAGCATCAGCTTTGTTATCTTGCCGAAGACATCAATATTTCCCGCGCTTTCGGGCAGCTTGCCGAGAACGGCTTTGACAGCGTCTTCAAACGCTATTATCTCCGACGGGAAGTGCGCCGTGCCGCAGAAAACCGCACCCGAAAGGTCGGAAGCAAAGGAAGCGGCGTACACACGCGCGAGAAGGCTTCCCATAGAGTGTCCGAAAATGATATACGGCAGATCGGGAAAACGTTTGTGCATGATTCGGTATAAAGTGTTCATATCGCGCAGCATTGTAACGTGACCGTCGGGAGGGCATTTTCCCAATTCATCGGGCGAATTTACGGACTTGCCGTGACCGATGTGGTCGTCGCCGAACACAACGTAGCCGCTGTCGGCGAGAAAACGCGCAAATTCGTCATATCTGCCGATGTGCTCCGACACACCGTGCACAAGCTGAACCGCGCCGACGGGCGTTTTTTCGTCGTTATGCCAGATAAGAGCGCGAATCATGTTCACGCCGTTATCAGATTTGTAGTATGCTTCTTTTTTTACTGTCGCCATATTATTCCGCCTTTTTATCAGTCGTTCCAGAGATAGACACGTGTTTCGTAGGGACGGAGAGTGAAGCCGTTGTTCACGATTCCGCACGGCGAATAATTGTTCACCGCAAGCTCCGCCTTTGACAGGTCAAGCTCGGCAGGAGACGTAAAGCCGACCGCCTTTTCGCTGTAAGAGCACACAACGAGAAGCTTTTTATTGCCGAGGCGGCGGATAAATGCATAAATTTCACCGCTGTTTTCGTAAATTTCTTCATATGTTCCGTAGATAACAACATCGTTTTCCTTGCGGAAATTAAGAAGCTTTCTGTAGAAATTGAGAATTGAGTCGGGATCCTTTTCGGCAGCCTCCACGTTTATTTCCGTATAATTCGGGTTGACAAAGAACCATGGCTTGTCGGCGGATGTGAAGCCCGCATTTTTTTCGGCACTCCACTGAACGGGCGAACGCGCGTTGTCACGCGACGCATATTTAACAAGCTCCATTGCTTTTTTCTTACCGAGCAGCGCTTTTGCGACACCGTAGTTATTTATGGTAGAAACATCAACATAGTCTTCGATATTGTCAAGTCCGAGGTTTGTCATGCCTATCTCCTGTCCCTGATAGATAAACGGCGTACCGGACTGGAACAGATACGACACGGCTATCGACTTCGCGCTCTCTACACGGTATTTGAGCGAGCCGTAGCGGTTTATTACACGCGGCTGATCGTGATTTTCCATGTAAAGCGCATTCCACGCCTTGCCGTAGAGATCGTTTTGCCAGCGTGAAAAAGCCTTTTTGAGCCGCTTAAGGCTGAACTTCGTCTTAAACCAGCTGTATGCGATGCAGTCCGCACCCATGTGTTCAAAGTTAAACATCATGTTGAGCTGCTGGTTCTCACCCTCTGTTATATGCTCAAGCGCACGTTTTGTGGTCATCATCGGCGCTTCGCCTACGGTCATGCAGTCGTAGTTCGCATAAACGTCTTTCGCAAACTCCGTGAGATATTCGTCAAGATGCGGACCGTGAATATAGTTTTCGACGCCGCACGCCACGGGGAACCAATAGGGACTTGAGGGAAGCCCCTCGCGTTTTGAAATAAAGGTGATAACGTCCTCTCTGAAGCCGTCGACACCCATATCGAGCCAAAAACGCATGATATCTTTAACTTCCTCGCGCACCTTCGGGTTATCCATGTTGAGGTCGGGCTGCTCCACTGCGAAAAGATGGAGATAATATTCTCCGTTTTCTTTGCAGTATTCCCATGCGGGTCCCGCAAATGTACTCGTCCAGTTGTTAGGACGGCGCATGCCGTTTCTGCCCTTGCCTTTACGCCAGAAATAGTAGTCGTAATACGGACTGTTTTTGCCGTTGTTTTTGCTGTCGAGAAACCACTCATGCTGATCGGACGTGTGATTGACGACAAGATCCATTATAACGCGCAGACCTCTCTCGTGAGCACCGTCAAGCACCGCCTTAAAGTCCTCCATCGTGCCGTATTCCGGCTGAATGGCGCGGTAATCCGCAATGTCATAGCCGTAGTCCTTTTGAGGGGACTTGTAGAGCGGCGAAAACCATATGGCGTCAACGCCGAGGCTCTTTATGTAATCAAGCTTCGACAGCACGCCCTTAAGGTCGCCGATACCGTCCCCGTTGCCGTCGCAGAAGCTGCGAGGCCAAATCTGGTAGACTGACATTTCCTTGTACCAAGTTCTTTTTATCTCCTGTTCGACAGGTGCCATTTTTCTTTCCTCCTACAAAAAAATTTAAACCGATGTGATTAGTTTTTCAAGGCAAACAAGATTTATTCCTCTTATTCCGTTGAAGGTGCATCCTACGATGTCGGCTTCGTTGTAGCCGAGCTTTGCATAGAGGCTGCGCGCACGCGTGTTCTTTTCGTTTGTGTCCATAGGCTGATGGGATTCGAACCCATGCCGCCCGTCAGTACCACTTTTCGGCACTTTTCGCCCTTTTCGTCTTGACTTGCGCCGGCAAGCCTGCATCTCAAAAAACGAA
>OMRJ01000057.1 GCA_900313475.1 uncultured Eubacteriales bacterium
CCCCTCTCCGAGCGCGTCCGTGAAAAGCTTTTTGAGCCGTGCGCAGTATATCGGCATATAGTCGTATTTTTCCGCTTTACCCTCTGCGTTTCCTACAGGCGTTTTCTTCTCTGCAAGTTCAAGCACCGAGGTGATGTCCTCACCCTCAAAGCCGCCGTCGCGCGTGAAGAATTTCAGCCCGTTTTTGTCATACGGATGGTGGCTTGCGGTGATTTGGATGCTTGCCGTGCAGCCGCTGTCAAGGCAGACCGTAAACATTGCCGGTGTGGAGCACATGCCGCAGTCGAGCACGCGCACGCCGACCGATGTCAGCGCACGGATAAGCGCGTTTTTTATGCGCTCCGCCGATATGCGCGAGTCGTGACCGACGCAAACCGTCATATCCGTCGGCTTTATGCCCGTCTTTTGTTCCGTATGCGACACAAAGCCGAGTGCTATGCATTCGACCGCCTCATCGGAAAGCTGTATTCCGTCACCTGCAGCCGTGCCGCGTATGTCCGTGCCGCTTTTAAGATATTTAAGTTCCATATTTCGTTATACTTCTTCTTCTCTCTTTTTATTTGCAGTCAGCACAACAACAATTCCCGAAGCGACAATTGCTGTAATAAGTATCAGAATGAATACTATCGAGCCGCCGCCCGTTCCTATCGAGCCGATATCAATAACGTTATAACCGGAGTCCGTTTTGCCGTTTGAATTGTTGTTTGTTTTGTTTCCGTCAATGGGCTTCACCGTGACCGTGGTCGGCTCCCCGTAGGATGAAACGGTGATATCGGGCGATGTCGCAGGCTCCGTCGGGGTGCTTGTGACCTGCTCGGGAAGCGTCGGCGTTTCGGTTGCAGGGGCTGCCGTCGGAGCTTCGGTAACGGGTGCTTTTGCTGCGTCTTCGGACGGTTTTGTCGTGCTATTCGCCTTATTTGCATTCATTTTTGCAACAATTTGCCTTTTTTCCTTATACGGGTCGATGCCGGCTATAGATGCCGCCGTTTTGCATTTCGTCTTGTCGGCGCCCACGTATTCAACGGGGATAAGGTCGGCAAGCGCTATCGAGCCGATTTCGGTAAGGTGCGCGCCGTCGGGAGTGAAGGAGGGGCAGAGCGCGTAGGGGTTCGAGGGGTCGGCAAGGTCGGCGCAGTCGATGAATCCGTCGGCTTCGCTGTTCGTTTTTACCCAGTTTGTAAGCTCGTCGCAGAGCTTCTGAATTTCCTCCGACCATGTGAGGTCGCCCGATTGTCCGAGAAACTCGCGTTCGTAGCCCTTCCACGGAGATTTTGTAAAGAAATATATCTTTATACCCTTGTTATGGCACATTCTGACAAGTGCTTTGTAGCCTGAAATAATGTCCTGAGGACTGAATTTCGGTGTTGAGGGCGAAAGGCTCTTTGAATACTGGTGCGCAATGTCGTTAAGACCTATCTTTACAAAGCAGTATTTTACTCCTGCCTGCTCAAGCACGTCACGCGAAAAGCGGTCTATCATCGCCTTTCCGCAGAGATTGCCGATAAGACCCGTTCCGTCGGAAAGCAGCTTGTTGCCTATGACCGCCTCGTTGACAACGCCGATGTCCTTCTCGCCGCCGCTTACAAGGCGTTTTGCATAGTGGAGATATGTGTCATTAACGAGCGTGGAGTCACCGATAAAGACAGCCGAACAAGCGCCGTCGGAAGTGTTGTATGTGTTTATGCACGAAAGGAACGGAATGGTGTGGTAAGTGACCGTGCCCGACGAAATGTTAATTTCATTTGATGTCGGGAGCGATGTGTAGTTGACCTTTGATGCTTTGCCGGAGCTCATAAGAAGCCCCGTGGACATAAAGGTTCGTCCGTTTGAAAGTCCCGTCGAGGTGATATATGTAAGATTTCTGAAGTGCATGCTTATGCTTATTTTTTCAAGCGCCGCCGTCTTAAATTCGATAGCGTCCGACCATATTATTTCGCCTGCGGGAATAGTAACCTCCGTTTTTCCGTCAAAGGTTATCGGAGTCTGCGTGCCGTCGACTATCATTGCCTTGCCCGCGCCGTCGGTGCGCGCAACACTCGCCTCGTTTATCGTGATTGCCGACTTGCCGAACTGGTTTGACAGCTTGAATTTGAGCATTGAGCCGCCCGCCGTAACCGAAAGCTCTGTGCGTATCGTGCTCTTTGACGGAATAACGTCCTGAACGGCAGCGCCCGGAATGATGCCGCCAAGCTCTATCGAACCGTTGACAAGGCTCGTTGCCCATGTGGATATCCACTTGCCGTATGCCGCATCGGCTTTCGTGCCGAAAAACAGCGCCGACGGGGAGAGAGCGAGACAAAAAGCAAGTATTACCGTGACCGCCGACTTTAAGCAGTTGAATAATTTGACGTTCCTCATTTAATTAAAGCCTCCGAAAACGCGCCTCTCGTATTTCCGTCGAAAACCGTCCGACACGGGCGCGTAAAATTGTTTAAAATCCAAATACAGTATACAATAACGCGCGGCTTTTTTCAATAGCATTTTTTAAACAAAACAGCCGGCGGACAATTATACATTATATATAATAAGAGCCGGGAGCGGAGCAAGAATATCCGAACCGCGTTCGGGCGAAATACGCAAACCTCCGTTTGACGTGAATCGGGACTCATGCGGAGTTGATTTTATAATTTCGGTATTGATTTCCCGTCGCCCGACCGCACGGCATTCGCCCGCGTTTTCCGCCTGCAAGAGAAAAGGCACAATACCTAACCGCTTGATACGGCAAAAAGTTGGTAGCGACAGCGAGGCGTTGTGAGCGCATTTATAAGCGAACAGCCGAACCGAGCGAGA
>OMRJ01000082.1 GCA_900313475.1 uncultured Eubacteriales bacterium
CCGAGGTACGGGTCTTTTAATTATACCTGCCGCGAAAAAACAATATCGGAACATTATTATCGGCGGCGTTACTGCACTTTTCCTACCTTTTTCCAAAGTGCGTCGGCTTTTTTTGTCCACGCTGCAAGCTTTTCCGGTGAATCGGGATAATTTAAGTAGAGGTTTTTAAGCGCAATTCCCAAAAAGACGCCCGAAATCACGGCAGAGATTGTTTTTGCCGAAATATGCCTCCCGGCGACCGCCGGTAACGATAAAGTTATCGGCAACAAGTGAATAGGGAGGACGGCGATACGGTGTAACACCCTTTTCAGTGCGCATGAGCGTAAACTCGCCTTTCAACGTGACAGAATCAAGCTTTTCGCACTCTTTTTCCTCTTTTCTGTACTTTCGGATAAATCGAAACGTTTTTATGCTTCGGCAACCGCAGCCGTCTCTTTCGATTCGTTTTTGCTTGACGCTTTCAAAACTTTTAACGTGCGAATGAAAAGAATAAGCACAAATAATGAGCACAGCGCATAGGCAATCGACATTGCAAGATTGTTTGCCTTACCGCGATAAATTGCATTGTTTATTACAAGAAGCGACGCTTCGTACAAAACCGTAAATACAACGGTGTAAACAGCGGTCAGAGAAATTCTCCCTGATTTTTCGGAACGCACAAGCCTTGCAAACGCATATGACGCAAACGCGATTGACCCGACAAGAAGCACCACCGTAAAGGCGTATTCGGGAAGATTTTTCCATGAGAGGAACGCACGCCGGCTCCACATCGCCGCCTCGATGCAGGCGGCAAAAAGCGGCAGGTGAACGCAGTAAATATATTTTTTGTTCTTTATCGCAAGAATAAATATTATCGCCGCTGTCAAAAGAGCCGCACCGTAAATGACCCAATCGACAGTGTAGATATTCATCGCAAAGGAATTTATTTTCTGCCAGTTTTCGGCTCCGGAATATTCATACAGCGGCAGAACGTCCGCCTCTGTGCCGTCTCGCTGTATACTCTCGTTGAACATCTTCACATCGTGCGCAAGAATGTCGCGGTACAGTGCTTTATTCGCGGCGGCTCTTTTTGACAGGCTTGAAAATTCGCCGAGCATCAGGGATGATTTAACATATCTCCATGAAATTTCGCTTCTTGTGATATTTGCAAGGGCAAATTCATCGGTCGAAGCATCGGCTTTTGCTTTTTCCCACAGCGCGTCAATATCCGCGGATTCCTTTTCCGTGAACGAGAAAGTGTCGCTCATTTTGTCATATATTTCGGCGTGTTTTTTCTCGGCGTTTGCCGTGACAAGACGGAGAATTTCACCTATCTCATCTCCGCCCTCACCGTAAAATGCGTTGAGAAATCCTTCGGTTTCTTTTTCAAGGTCGCAGTAGGGATTCTGCATAAGGCGGGAAAGAAGATATGCTCTCAGTTCACCGAATTCGGTGTCGCATTCGGCAATGTAGTAGTTGCCTTCTTCATAAACGCCCTTTACGCCGTGTTCGGCAAAAGTCTGCATATTCTTTTGAATTGTGCCGAAATCGGGAAATATGCCGACGGTATATGCGTAGTTTGTTGTGTAGTCCCATACATAGATATGGTCGCATATGTTGTTCCAGTCCGCAAGGTCCTGCATAAGCTCAACGTTGCGCTCACATTTGCTGTCGTCAAGCGGATGGGTAAAGCAGCACTCAATGGTGCACAGGCGGACTATAACATTCTTTTCGGGAACAACTTTTGCAGGGGCTTTTCTTGTGTAGCGGTAAGCAAAGGTGTCAAGCGCGACATTGTCGTAGCCTGCCTCCTTGACCGCTCTCGCAATTCTGTTGACAAAGGTTATCATCGTGCCCGACTGCGAACCGTTTGCTTCGTCTAACGCTTTGCAGGCATCACAGGTGCAATACTTTGTATTGTCATCCTGCGTAAGTGAAATTATCTGCAAATCGGCATTTTTATCATGCTCTTTTTTCAGCATGTCAAGCACCTCGCCGAGCACTACATTGTACACATCCTCATTTGTAAGGCAGAGCTGCGTCGAAACTCTCTTTCCTTCGTGCAGCGCAAAATATTCGGGGTGTTCGTTAAAGTATTTGTCCCTTGAGCAAAAAAGAGTCGCCAATGTGTGGCAAAAACTCCCTATATAATTAACCGTACCACCCTGCTCGTCGGAAAGCTTCCTGTAAACTCCGCTGTTCAGCCCGTTTGCAAGCGAATAGATATCGTTGCGGGGCGAGAGCCAATCGGTTTCCGTGTACTCAAAATAGGGGGTGTATGAAATGTCAGCGTTTTCAGGCATTTCAAGTTTTCCGGTGTAGCTTTTGTAACCTGTTTTTTCGGAATAGATTTTGAATCCGGCGTATTCTTCGAGAAAACGGTAAACTCCGTATATTGTGCCTTTGTTGCCGTTACCGTTTATCTCAATGCGGTTGTCTCCGCTTTTGATGATATAACTGCCGTCCGCCGTATTGTCGGGCTTGTGTTCGGTCAGCGCGGTGGCGCCGACAAGGAATTTGAACACGTCTGTTTTTTCGTTGTCCGTTACGATGCCGACTGTCCTGCCCGTTACTTCAACGATGCCCTTTTGCAGCGTTTCTGCGGCGTATTTTTCGGTTACGGACGCCTTTTCGGGGATAACGATTACGGCGTTATCCCGCAGCGGCTGCGCTGTGACTGTCGGCAGAAGAATTAACGCAAGCATCAGTGCGGATAAAAGTGCCGAAACGATTTTTTTCATTGTTCATTCTCCTCTTTTTCGTTGATTTTTACTGTTTTAACGACATTTTTACCGAAAAAAATGTAATATTCAATAAAAGTATACAATACGGAAAAGCTTATTTCAACTTTTTTTTACCGAGTACCGTGACAGCGAAATTTTTTTCGTGCTTTTTTCACTGTTTACGCAAAAAGCGGTGAAAATATCCTCACGTTATATATTTACTTTTCTTCGGAACATGTTAGAATATATCCGACGGATAAACACGGATGTCGGCGATACGGCAATCCGAACAGTCGGTTTATCAGAAAAAAAGCAGGAGTAAAAACTTATGTATAACTATCCGCATGTTGCAATTCTGGGTATAGACGGAATGGGCAATTTTGACACAAAAGCAAACACGCCTAATATAGACAGTCTCACGGCAAACGGCAGCCTCAATCATTTCGTGCTGTCCGAAAATCCCACGATAAGCGCAGAAAACTGGGCTGCCATGCTCTACGGAACAAGTCCGCAGGTGCACGGAAAAACAAACGGTTATATCGGCAAATTCGAGCACACCGACAAAAACATGCCCTCGCTGTTTTCGCGTGTGCGCACTTCGTTTCCCGACGCATATCTTACAAGCGTTGTCAACTGGAATCCGATTAACCACGGCATTATAGAGCATGATATAAACGTCGATTTTGCCACTGCCGCAAGCGATGCGCTTTTAACGCCGAAAATAATAAGACGCATCGCGAAAAAACCGAAGCTCCTTTTCGTTCAGTTTGACGATGTTGACGGAGCGGGGCACAAATACACCTACGGTTCAAAGGAACACATAAAGCAGATCGAAACCACCGACAGGTATATCGGAAGAATAATAAGCGCATATAAACGCGCGGGAATTTTCGACGATACGTTGTTTATAGTTATCGCCGATCACGGCGGCATCCGCAAAGGGCACGGCGGTTATTCCGACACCGAAAAATACGTCACCTTTGCCGTATCGGGCAAAACCGTATTGAAAGGAGCAATGGGCGAAGCGAACACGCGTGACGTGTGCGCCGTCGCACTTTACGCACTCGGCATCGACATCCCGAAATACGATGAAAACGGATTTTCGTCACGTGTGCCGGGCGGCATTTTCGACGGACAGGACGGCTACACCCGCCCGCCCGTAAAAAAATACACGGTTGAAAACAACGACACTCCCGCCTTTGACGGAGAACACGGACTGAAACGCCTTTTCGGCAACCGACTGAAGCTTGCAATGTTCTTTGACAACAGCCTTAACGACGAAACGGGACATTGCAAATTCGAGATGAGAGATACCGTCAAATACTACACCGACGGTGTTATGGGGTCACGCGGCGAATTCGGGCAGACAGGTTCGGCTCTCACAAAAGATCTTCATGTCGGCAAATGCGGTTTTTCGGTCGGCGCGTGGGTCAGACTTGACGGAAAAACACTCACGGGTGACTGCTATATCTGCGGCAACAGTGATATGTCGAAACGGGACGGAAACGGATTTGCATTCACAATAAAAAACTACGATGCGGATTTTACACTCTGCACCGCCGACGATCATTTCACGCTGGTAACGCCTTATCCCGACGATTTCGATGGCGGCTGGCTCAACATCATACATGTTATCGATACCGAAAGCCGCGTTATAAAAGTGTATATGAATTTCAATTTTATACGCTCTTTCGATATTCCCGACGGAATGTGCGGAGACTTCGACGCGCCGATTTTCACAGTCGGCAATGATGTTCCGAACCGCTGCAACACGGAACTTTTCCCGAACACCTTCAACATTGACGATCTGCTTATCTTTGACGGCGCTCTGACGGACGGCGACATCCGCAAATTAAAAGAATACTATAGTTTCGGTAAATAACAAACAAAAAAAACAGACATTCGTTCGGTGCAAGCCGCCGAATGTCTGTTTTAACTTTTAAATATACAGCGGCAAGCCCCGCGTCATTTGACTTCGTTTTCGTCAAGCCATTTTTCGGCAGCCCCGCACACTTCCTTAAGGATATCGCCGTCAAACGGACTTTTCAGCCCCGCATTTTTAAGCAGCTCCGTAAAAACGCGGCTGCCGCCCTGCTCCGTGTATGCCATATAGTGCCTCCACGCGTCGCCGGGGTCTTTTTGTATCATCACCCAGAACTGCAGAGCAACCGTCTGCGCAAGACAGTAGTCGATATAGTAGAACGGCGAAGAATAAATATGGTGCTGACGCTGCCATGCCTTGCCGTCCGAATAGAACGGGATTTCTCCGTCAAGCTTCAGCCAAGGCATATAGATACCCTGCAGACGTTTCCATTCGGCGTGGCGTTCTGCGGGAGTCATGTCGGGTTTCTCATATACCGCATGCTGAAAACGGTCGACAAGCGTTCCGTAAGGAATAAACGTCAATGCCCCTGAGAGATGAGAATACTTGAACTTCGCGGTATCTTTACCGAAAAAGCTTTCGCTCCGATTCCACGCAAAAAACTCCATGCTCATCGAATGCACCTCGCACCCCTCAAGAGTGGGCCAAATTGTGCTCATCGGAACCCGCTTGCGGTTGTACCAATCTGCAAAGGCGTGCCCCGCTTCATGTGTGACCGTCTCGACGTCGTCCGCAGTGCCGTTGAAATTCGCAAAAATGAACGGTTCCTCATACTCATAGAGAGTCGTACAGTAGCCGCCCGCACGTTTGCCCTCTGTAGACAATACATCAAGCAGCCCGTTATCAAGCATCATGCGGAAAAACCTTCCCGTTTCGTCCGACAGCTCGTCATAGAACCTTTTGCCCGCGTTCAAAATATCGTCGGGAGTGCCGACGGGGCGCGGATTGCCCGAACGGAATACAAGAGAAGAATCGGCATAGTTCATCGGGTAACCTACACCGAGCGCTTCGGCGCGGCGTCTGTATATCTTATCCGCTACGGGAACAAGATATTTCACGACCGATTCGCTGAATTTTTCAACATCATCCTTTGTGTACGAGTTGCGGCACATGCGGTAATATCCGAGCGGAGTGTAGCCGCCGTAGCCGAGCTTTTTGCCCATTGTATCGCGCAGATGCGTCAGTTCGTCATAAAGCCGGTCAAGCCCGGCTCCGTTTTTTACATACCACTCGCCCTCCGCTCTCCACGCCGCGCGGCGAAGCCCGTCGTCGGCATCGGTCTTAAACGGTGCGAGCTGCGACAATGTATACACACTGCCGTTAAATTCTATCTGTGCCGATGCAAGCAGCTTTTCATATTCCTGAACAAGATCGTTTTCACGCTGCAATTCGGGGATGATTTCGGGTGAGAAAGTTTTTAATTCAATTTCGGCATTGATAAACATCACGCTGCCGTACTCCCTCTCAAAATCCGCTCTGAAGCGGCTTGTGAGCATCGCATCCGTCCATGCCTGCGTATACTCCTGCAATTCGGGCAGTGCAGTATTCCAGAATTTTTCCTCACCGTCGTAAAAAGTGTCACGCGTGTCGACCGAGTGGCGAATGCTCGACAGCGTCTGCATTGTCGCGACATGCTTTGTAAACTTCTCGTTTTCGAGAAAGACTTTTTTGGCGTCACCGTAGCTTTCCGCATTTTTAAGACGTTCGGTAAGCGACTTAAGCTCCGTTTTTACCGCTTCGATATCGGGGCGTTCATATTTCATTTCCGAAAATTTCATGTAATTATCCTCCGTTCCGCTTTTTTGACTTTATCACATCGGCGACGAAAAATCAACCGTCAGAACCTGACTTCGGGATCTTCAAATTCTTTCAGATGATGCCGATATGCGTCCATGGCAGCCTCCCTGAAGGCAGCCTCGCCTCCGTGTCCCGCAAGGTGCATTACATATTCCGTGAACAGAGGGTTCAGAGGAAGTATCGGACCCGACAGATGCGTGCCGAGAAAATTGTTTTTACGCATTCCCTCATACACGCTTTCGCGGTTTATCCCTATTCCCCTCTCGCACTTCGCAAATGCAAACTGCGAATTGTCGCCGAACAGGAAAGAAAACTGCGACTTGAATCCGACAAGCTTTATATCGCCGTTGAATACGGAAAGCTGTTTTCCGTTGTAACGGTCGAAAAGGTCGCACCTCGCATCGAGCGGAAAAATTCCGAGTGCGTCCGTCTCTGTTTTTTCGGTAACATAAGAAATGTGACGGCAAAAAACCTCGCACGCGTTTCCCGTCATCAAAAACACCGTGCCCGCGTCAATAAGCTCTTCTATCCTGCTTTTAAAGGGCATCAGCTTTTTTATGACCGCACGCTGCGTAGATTCGCTCATGTGCCCCATCATTATTATATCCGGTCTGCCGTCCTTAAAATACGGCTCGCCGCCTATCGGTGTCTCGATAAAATCGGCATC
This sequence comes from uncultured Eubacteriales bacterium, assembly GCA_900313475.1. GTDB lineage: Bacteria > Bacillota > Clostridia > Oscillospirales > Acutalibacteraceae > RUG806. The sequence continues at coordinate 7,049 of OMRJ01000082.1, forward strand.
GGGCATGCATTCCCGAAGATATACGCTGTTTTGACCGTCCGCATTAAGATTGCAAAGCTCTCTGAATAAAACTTCAACTGTCATTTTTTCGCCTGCTTTTTTATTTTTTCGGTAGTTTTTTCTTTTCATCGGTGAAGCCGAGTATATAATCGGCGGAAACGTTGTAGAGAACACAAAGCTTCATAAGCTTTTCGCCTTTTATATCGGATTTTCCGTTTTCGATATTGCTGTATTGCTCCTGTGTAACCTGAAGCAGCGCTGCAAGATTTTTCTGAAGAAGATCGTTGTCCTCGCGCAGCTCGCGTATCCGTCTGTAATACACCGCGATCACCTCACATCGGTATGTTATCATATAAATTAAATTGGTATTGACTTTTATAAATTTAATTTGTATAATAGCCGCGTGTACAAATTTAATTTATTTTCAGTAAAGGACAGCAAATAATATGACAGCAATTCCGGTTATCATTACAAAACTTCTTCGTTTTTGCGGACTGCTTTTCGGACGCGGTTCAAGCCTGCCCGGAAAGGTCACTCTGAAGCTGTTTCCGCATGTTCTCTCCCGCATTGCTCATCACGGGCGAAGAAATATCCGTTCCGCGTGACAGCGATATTGCAAAAGCATATGAAATCACATTTGCCGAGCTGTCGGCAAGAGCGCACAGATAACAGGCACTTTATTTTTCTTTGACGTTCGATCCGTTTATACGCTGTATAAGCGTCTTTTTCACGGCTACCGCGTCATCAACGCGGTAGTTGTCGTAGAAAACGAATATTTCCTTGCATTTGTCAAAATCGACAAGCTTTGCGCCGTCTCTCGTGTCAAGACAGGTTTTGATTTTTGCGGGATCGACACCTGCAATAAGCGCGCGCAAATAAGTGTCCTTACAGCGCGGACCGGCAAAAATAACCTCGGCAATACTCTCATCGGCAAAATAAGAAAAGTCGCAGTCATAGAGCCAGCAGGTGTTTTCGGAATTGTGAATGTTATCCTCTTTATCGTCGTTAATAAGAAGAATACACTTATTCGGAGCATTATCCGATGCGGCGTAGGCATAACAGCGCGTGCATGCGACGGGATTCTGCCCTTTGGCAAGAAGCATCGTAATATTGACGTCCTTTTCCTTTACGGTTTCAAGGCGGGTCTTAACTATTTCGAGCTTTTCAAACGCATTTTTTACGGTTTCATCGGAAAGGCCGAAACGTGACAGCAGCGCAAACGCACCGCAGCAGTTGAAAACATTGACAATATTATCGTTGACAAGACGCAGTACGGTGTCACAGCCGTCATGGCGAACGGTAAATGTGTTGTTTTCGCGGTCGATCGCCGTGACCGTGAAATCGCGTTCGGGACTGCCCCAACCGCACTTTTCGCATCTGCATCTCCCGATGTGATTAAACCTGACATAATCGTACTTAAGCCCGCCTCCGCAAACGGGACAATAGACTATATCGCGGACGAACGGCAGCTCGGCGGTCGCGGGAGCCTCCGCATCAACTCCGAAATACGTCCTGTTTTTGCACTGCGGCACGAGCGATGCGCAGATTATGTCATCGGCATTCAGAATCACCTTTGTCTCCGCAGGAACAGCGGTATTGAGAATGTACGAAATAAACTCCGTATGCGCATTTCTCTTTACAGAGTCGCGCATTATATTGTTAACAATAAGAAAATCGGGAGTAAGATGCTTATACACAAGAAGCGAGCTGCGTTCGTCCACTTCAAGCACGGCGAGCTTTTTTTTCGGCTTGCCCGAAAATGTCGACTGACTTAAAAGCGCACTCGCGATACCACCGTGAACATTCGATCCGAGTGAATTGTTCAGCACGTCATAACCGCACGCCGTGAGCACGGAATTGAGCAAATTCGACGTGGTTGTTTTGCCGTTTGTTCCGGTGACGCAGATAACGGTTTCGGGCTTTGTGAGGTAACCGATAAAATCGGGGCAAATATGAACCGCAATCTCTCCGGGAAGATACGTCGCGTTCCTGCCCAAAAGGCGCAGCCCGAAATAAGCAAGCTTTGCCGCCGCCATGGCTGTAAAAAATCTTATTTTTCCCATTTTAATCTTCCTTTTTATCAAAAAGACCGCAGCAACCTCGCTTCTTTGCGATATTACGGCTGTCATAATTATTCTCCGAATATTGTAATGTCATTCGAAGAAAAAGTCAAGTCTATTATAATTGCAGCCGTTCGGTATGTTTTTTTGAAGATAATTATTGACAAAACCGTGTTTTGAACCTGTTCTTTCGGAAAGCATTTACACGGAAATGCCGGCGGCGCTTCCGAATCAAATCACAGGAAACATATCTCTGTCTCAAAGACGTGTGCAGGAACTGCGTACGGATTTAAAAGTAAAATTTATTCCAAAGAAGAAAGACTGTACTTCGCAAACCTCCATTTCAATGTGAGCTGCAAAATACAGTCTTTTGATTTTTTGTTATTTGTCCGTGCCGAATACAACGGCATATAGCTTTTTGTTATCTTTCGATAACGTAGTTTGCGTATGAGAGAATCTCATGCATATAGAAATCGACGCCGGTGAGGACTATTCTGTCCGGGAAAACGCTGATGAGATAACCCTCCGACTGGCGCAGGAAGCGTTCCTTTTCTTTCGTATCGCCGTTCTTTATTGTTCTCGGAGACGAAACGCTCGAAATGTGCACCATTGTGCAGTATTCGCCGTCAAAATCGCTGATGTTAAGGCGCTCGTTAAGCTTCTGCATATCAAATGCCCAGTGGGAATGACCGCTGAAGAACACGACGTTTTTATTTTCCCGAAGAAGATGTCTGAAACGTATTTCATCGGGAGTGTTGCGCGTGAACATGAGCTTGTAATAAACGCCCTTGTCATTTATAAGGTTACCCACGCTCGAATACGGATCCTCATCACTGTCATTCGCAAGGAACGTGTGGAAGAACAGGAAAACGGTGTTATTCTTATATTTATCAAGCTGTTCTTCAAGCCAGTCAAGCTGCGCATCGGTAAGAATGCGGCTGTCGGCGCTCTTATACGACCATTGATACTGCGAATAGAATATGAAAATATCGCCGTCTTCTCCGTCGGGAGCATACACAAAATCAAGACCGTTTGCGGCGGTTTCAACGATACCCGCGTCCTTTTTCTCACCGAACACGCCTGCGTTTACATATTTACTCCAATTGGCATAAACAAAGTCGCTGTTCACATCGTGATTGCCGGTGCAGGTGTAGACGGGAAAGCCGTATTCGGAGATAACGGAATTATACTTTTTAAACGAATCAAGCTCCGAGCTGTTTGAAAGGTCGCCCGATATGCCGACAAGCTTCACGCCGAAGGCATTGAGGAAGTTAAGCGCGTTGGGGAAAGCTATCATCGCGTCGTCCGTAAGTGAAAGACGGTAACGGTTGAAGTGAACGTCGCTCAATGCGCCGAAGCGGTAAAGCGGCTCTTCGGAAGCCGGCTGTTTTTCGGCAGGCAGTGTGTATGTGCCGGCTTCAAACTTGCCCACTCTTGCGATTACGGTCTTTGCGCCGTCGGGAATCGCCGTAAATTTATATACATCGGTGCTTCCCTTGCCGCCGTTGACGTTTACGGTCGCAAACTCGCCGTATGTCGCCGATGTGCCGTTTGATTCGACGGTAAGCACCTTACCGTTTTCATCGCCCCAGTAAAGATCGTATGAGCGATCGGCAGCGTCGCTTATCGACACGGTGCCTGCGGCGGAATATGACTTACCGTTTTCAAACTCATAGCTTATTGTCATATCGCCGCCGCTGCCGAAATTGACAGCCGGAAGCGAAATGTTATTAAAAAACATTGCAACAGCCATAAACAGTAAAACAATCTTTGATGAAATTTTGTAAATCATGCTTTTCTCCTCTCAATACCTTGTTTTTTGCCGCTTTCGGCTGATAAAACCGCTGCGCGGCAGCCGTGTTAACTCTTATTTGTTGCCGGCTTTTCTCGCTTCGACCTCCGCAACCATTTCGCGCTGGCGTTTTTCCGTTATGTTGTAGAAGAACATAGGAACGGCGCATGCGAACATGCTGACAACACCGGAGAGCACCAGAAGATTCCACAGAAGAGTTTCGCCTTCAGGCTGAA
>OMRJ01000132.1 GCA_900313475.1 uncultured Eubacteriales bacterium
CCGTCGTTCGGTCGTCAGACGATCGGTTCGGTTGCTGCCGTTTTGCTGAACTTCGCACTGAAGTCTTACGGTGACTTTGCTATCGCCGCAATGACCGTCGTCGCGCGTATAACACAGATACTCCTATCGGTGCTCATCGGACTCGGACAGGGTTTTCAGCCGGTATGCGGTATGAATTACGGTGCAAAAAAATATGATCGAGTGATAAAGGCGTTCAAAATAACGGTTCTGTCGGGTACCGTAATTCTCTCGCTCGGCGCGGTGTTCGGCTGTATTTTTGCCGAACCGATTGTTGAGGTTTTTGCAAACGAACGCGAAACAGTTGAGATTGCTGCACGAGCGCTTCGTTATCAGCTTATCCCCACCGCTTTTTGCGCATTTTACATGATAGGCAGCATGCTTCTGCAAAATCTCGGTCGCTTCGCAAAGGCGACGGTGCTTGCCGTTTCCCGTCAGGGCATTGTATTTTTTCCTCTTATTCTCATTTTTCCGCGGCTGTTCGGTCTTACCGGGGCGCTTATATGTCAGCCGGTATCGGATGTGATATCAATCGCGATGTCACTGCCGATGCTTATTCCCGATCTTAAAAAGCTGTCGAAAGGGCAGCCGCTGTAATTTTTTTTGAACGCAAAAAGCACGGTTGCAAACGCAGATAAATTATGTTAAAATAATCTCGGCTTCGGAATTTGCATCCCTCGGCTTTCCCGTGCTTTGCACGGCTTGCGGTCAAAATCTATGCGAAGCAGTGTCAACAAAGCCTTTGCCTTCGGAACGGACGGCACGGCACCGAATCGGCTTTTTCCGATTTGAATCACGGTACGGTGACTGAAACACGCTTGTCGGCACCGGCGGGGAGGAAATAAAAAAAGGAGATAGATCATGGCGGCTTACGTAGTTGTTTTTGTTGCTTTTTTGCTGATATCTTTATTCGTTTTTAAGGATAAAAAACTAAAAAAACTGTCTTTTATAGTGCTCGGAGCAGTGCTTTTTGTCGAAATTTTCGGAATGAATTTCAATGCACTTCGTTCACTTTTTCAAAAAGAAGAAGCTTTTTCGGTTTCCGTGACAGACGAAAGCGTGTCGTTTCACGGCAATAGTGCGGAAGTCGGCGGCGGACGTGCCGTGACAAAGACAGACGGCGGCGAAACTGTTGTCTCGGTTAACAATGTTAACCGGCGCATCGTTTCCGTTACGCCCGTGATACGTCCGTATGACGAAAACAAGACCGCTGCGGTGAATGTGACGCTTTTTGCCGCAGATGACTCATACCGCGAGTCTTGCCGTCAAATATCGGCGGAAAAGACGCTTTCCCCGACGGGCGAAGAAAAAGTCTTTCCCGTCGAGCTTACGGGCAATTGCAGCAAATTCAGAATTGCTGTGAAATCCCAAAAGAACACGGCTGTTGAAATTACGGAGCTGAAATTCAATGAAAAGATTCCGCTTAAGCTGTCGGTTTGGCGTCTTATTGCCGTTGTTTTCGTCACATGGGGACTGTATGCGCTTGTCATGTCGCCCGTGATGCAAAAGAAATACTCCGATGAGAACAAAAAGTTCCGTAAATATACAAAGGCGATAATTGCGGTGTCGGTGATACTGTGCATTGCTCTTTCACTTGCGGCGAGAATAGATACCTACGGCGGTTATCCGCTTGAATTCAGCAAAACAAGCGGAAATCAGATGACAAAAGAGCTTGTCGACGCATTCGAGAGCGGTCATCTCTATCTGACAGACGCTCCGTCCGATGACCTTTTGTCGCTCGATAATCCTTATGACTGGTCGCAGCGCAACAAGGCGGGGGTATCGGCAAAGTGGGATCATCTGCTGTATGAGGGCAAATATTATTCCTATTACGGCATTGCCCCGGTTCTTCTCCTGTTTTTGCCGTTCCATGCAATAACCGGAGTGTATTTTTCAAGCGTTCTTGCGGTGCTTCTTTTCTCGATAATCGGCGTTGTTTTTCTTGTTTTGCTTTTCAGAGAATACGCCGGGCGATTTTGCAAAAATATTACGCTCGGCATGCTGATTTCCGCGCTTTTGACAGTTTTGTTCTCGTCCGGAATATGGTATTCGCTCTGCTACGCAAAGTTCTATGAGATAGCACAGAGCGCAGGCTTCATGTTTACCTGCGGCGGATTCTATTTCCTTATTCGCTCAAATGTCGCCGGCGGCGGAAAAATTCGCAAGCCGTCGCTTGCATGGTCCTCTGCGCTGTTGGCGCTTGCCGTGCTGTCGCGTCCCACTCTCGCGCTCTACTGCGTGACTGCACTTGTGTTTATTTGGTTCGGACTTAAGAAGAACATGTCCGACAACGGCGAAAAGCTTTTGTCAAAGGGCAGCATTAAATATCTGTGCTGCGCACTTATCCCTTATGCGGTTTTCGGCGGGCTTCAGTGTGCGTATAATTTTGCCCGCTTCGGTTCACCGCTTGATTTCGGCATTCAGTATTCGCTCACCATCAATGACTTTACGCGTTCGCAGTTCTATGCGGATTTCTTTAATATCTCGTTCCATAACTTCGTTCTTGCATTCCCGATAATAAAGACGGAATTTCCGTTTGTGTTCTCAAATTTTTCACGCCTCGGTGCAAACGGCTACTATTTTATTGCGAATGAAAACGCCGTCGGTATCTTCTGGCGTGCGCTCACTTCGCTCGGTATTTTCGGTATAGTGCCCGCTTATAAAAAGCTTGAGCGTGACGAGAGACGCAAATTTGCCTTTCTCATTCTCCCTGTGAGTGTCATTGCGCCGCTTATAATAATTTTTTCGATCTGGGAGAGCGGCTACGGTGTTCGCTACTGTGCCGATTTCTCATGGCAGACAGTTCTCGGCGGAACAACGGTTCTGTTTATTATCTACGACCGTATCTGCGGACATCAGACAAAGCGTTTGCTTCAAGTGCTGTTCCCGGTCGCGGCACTCCTTTCTCTTACCGTGAATTTTGCGCTGATTTATGATTACTGCGATTTTTCGGGTTATCTGCGTGACACAGCGCTCTCATTTGCCGATTCGCTTGCGCTGTTGTCGTAACATACGGGTGAAATCATATTTTCGGAGGTGTTTTTATGGTTTTATTTATAGTTGTTCCATGTTATAACGAGGAGGACGTGCTGCCCGAAACGGCGCGTCGGCTTTCCGAAAAAATGCGCGCTCTTATCGGCAGTGGCAAGATATCGGAAAACAGCCGTGTGCTGTTTGTCGACGACGGATCAAAGGACGCCACCGCCGATATAATAGAAAAGCTTCACGGCGAAAACAGCATGTTCGGCGGCGTGTTTCTCTCAAAGAACAGAGGGCATCAAAACGCGTTGCTTGTAGGCTACATGACCGCAAAAGACAGATGCGATGTCTGCATCAGCATGGATGCCGATCTTCAGGATGACATAAATGCCGTAGACGGGATGCTTGAAAAATACCGCGAAGGCAACGACATTGTGTACGGTGTTCGCTCCTCCCGTGCAACCGACAGTGCGTTCAAGCGCTCATCCGCACACGCATTTTATAAGCTGATGTCCGTTATGGGTGTTGAGCTTGTGTATGACCACGCGGATTATCGGCTTATGAGCAGACGCGCGCTCGAGGCTCTTTCGGAATATGACGAGGTTAACCTGTTTCTGCGCGGCATAGTTCCGCTTGTAGGTTTTAACAGCGCTACGGTCGAATATGAGCGCGGCGAACGCTTTGCGGGCGAATCCAAATATCCCCTTAAAAAGATGCTTGCCTTTGCGTTTGACGGCATCACTTCGTTTTCCGTTAAGCCCATAAGACTTATTTCGGCGCTCGGTGCGATTATTTTCCTTGCCGCGGCGGTTATGCTTGTGTATTCGCTTGTGCGCCATTTTACGGGCAATACCGTAAGCGGATGGACTTCGATAATAGTGTCGGTGTGGGCGCTCGGCGGTTTGCAGCTCTCGGCGATAGGCATTATAGGCGAATATATCGGTAAGATATATCTTGAAACAAAGCATCGCCCGCGTTATATTATAAAAAAGACTCTTATCGACGGTGAAGGCGTAGAAAATGCCGGTTGATATGCATTTATGCATAATCGCCGAATAAAAATGTATATTTACAGCAGACAAAATGTGTTATGCATTAAAATGAAAATAATAATACTTGCGGACGGTATATAGCAACCGTCCTTTTTTTTCGGTCGGAATACGGTTAAATGCCGAAATAACAAGGTTTGTATGTGTAAATTATACAAAAACGCAATGCGACATTGAGTTAAAACGACCAACACGCCGAAACTTATAAAAATGAAAAAATATGCTTGACATTTGCAAAAATATACTGTATCATTATGCACAACAGATGAATAAACATTCAGTCGTACAGCAATCAAAAAGCAAAGGCAAAAGTTTAATCGGAGGCAATGAAAAATGGATAAGTCAAAAATCAAAAAAGTAGTTCTTGCATATTCGGGAGGTCTTGACACGTCGATAATCATTCCGTGGCTGAAAGAAAACTATAACAACTGCGAGGTTATAGCGGTTTCGGGTAACGTAGGTCAGGCGGACGAGCTTGAAGGCCTTGAAGAAAAGGCGATTAAAACCGGAGCTTCAAAGCTCTATATTGAAGACCTGACAAAAGAATTTCTCGATAATTACGTATTCCCCTGTGTACAGGCGGGCGCAAAATATGAAGATTATCTTCTCGGAACGTCGTTTGCGCGTCCTCCCATTGCGAAGCGCGTTGCGGAGATTGCCGTAAAAGAGGGTGCGGACGCAATCGTTCACGGCTGCACAGGCAAGGGTAACGATCAGGTTCGTTTTGAGCTTGCGATAAAGGCTTTGCTGCCCGATATGCCCGTTATTGCGCCGTGGCGTGAGTGGAGCATCAAGAGCCGTGAGGAAGAAATAGAATATGCCGAGTCGCACAAGATCCCGCTTAAGATAAGCCGTGAGACGAACTATTCAAAGGATAAGAACATCTGGCATCTGTCGCATGAGGGGCTTGATCTTGAGGATCCGGCAAACGAACCTAAATACAACACTCCCGGATTTCTCGAGATGGGTGTTTCTCCCGAACAGGCTCCCGATAAGCCGACCTATATCACTATTCATTTTGAAAAGGGCATTCCCGTTTCTCTTGACGGCAAGGAAACGGATTCCGTTGAGCTTGTAACGGCGCTCAATAAGCTCGGCGGCGAAAACGGCATCGGTCTTCTTGATATTGTCGAAAACCGTCTTGTCGGAATGAAGTGCCGCGGCGTATATGAAACTCCCGGCGGAACAATTCTTTACAAGGCGCATGAGGTGCTTGAAACTCTTACGCTCGACAAGGAAACTGCTCATTACAAGTCACTCGTAGCACAGAAGCTCGCCGAGCTTGTGTATAACGGGCAGTGGTTCTCTCCGCTCACGAAAGCCATTCTCGCTTTTGTAAAGAGCACACAGGAAACCGTGACGGGCGATGTCACGCTGAAGCTTTATAAGGGAAATATGATAAACGCGGGCGTTACATCTCCCTATTCTCTCTATGATCCCGAAATCGCGACCTTTGACGAGGACGATGTCTACAATCAGGCGGACGCGACCGGCTTTATCAACCTTTTCGGACTTCCCACCAAGGTGTACGCAAAAATGAAAAAGAAAGCGGGACTTGATTAAGTCGGTATTTCAGCTTTTTCCCGCGGCTGCCGCATTACCTCTGTTGTGCGATGCGGCAGCCGCTTTTTGATATAAAAAAGGAGTTTTTTTCATGGATAAAATGTGGGCGGGCAGGTTTTCAAAAGCGCTCAATACGGATGCGGACGGTTTCAATTCCTCAATAGCGTTTGACTGCCGTATGTATAAGCAGGATATAAAAGGCTCGATGGCTCACGCGGCAATGCTCGGCGCGTGCGGCGTTATAACGGAGAGCGAAAGCGCGCAGATCATTGAAGGCTTACAGGGAATTCTCGATGATATAGACAGCGGAGCTCTTGCTATAGATATGAACGCGGAGGATATTCACATGTTCGTTGAAGCGGAGCTTACAAAGCGTCTCGGCGATGTCGGCAAAAAGCTGCACACGGGCAGGAGCCGAAACGATCAGGTCGCAGTCGATCTGCGTCTCTGTATGCGTGACGAGGCTGACGAAATAAAACGCCTGCTGTTAAAGCTTATCTCTGCGGTAAATTCAAAGGCGGCGGAGTATGCCGATGCAGTCATGCCCGGCTATACTCATTTGCAGCGTGCGCAGCCCGTTACGTTCGGACATTATTTGAGCGCTTATTCCATGATGCTCATAAGGGATGTTACGCGCATTGAGGACGCCGTAAAGCGAATGAATGTGTCGCCGCTCGGCTGTGCCGCGCTTGCCGGAACCACCTACCCGATAGACAGAGAAATGACAGCCTCCGCTCTCGGCTTTGACGGGATAACGATGAACTCGCTCGACGGAGTGTCCGATCGCGATTACTGTGTTGAGCTTTTGTCGTGCATAGCATCGATAATGATGCACCTGTCACGTTTTTCAGAGGAAATTATCCTGTGGCAGAGCTGGGAGTTTAAGTTTATTGAGCTTGACGACGGTTTCACGACGGGGTCGAGCATCATGCCGCAGAAGAAGAACCCCGATATGGCGGAGCTTGTAAGGGGCAAAACCGGCAGAGTGTACGGCGATCTTATAGCGATGCTGACTGTGTTAAAGGGAATCCCTCTTGCATATAATAAGGATATGCAGGAGGATAAGGAGGCTGTTTTCGATGCCGTTGACACCGTAAAAAAATGCCTGTCAGTGTTTGCTCCCATGGTCGAAACAATGAAAGCGATCCCCGAAAACATGCTTTCGGCGGCGAAAAAAGGCTTTATCAATGCCACCGACCTCGCAGATTATCTTGTCGGCAAGGGGCTTCCGTTCCGCACGGCTTATAAGACTGTCGGGCAGACTGTTGGGTTCTGTTTGAAAAACGGAAAGACGCTTGAAGATCTGTCGCTCGACGAGTATCACGCCTTTGCCCGCGAATTTGACTGTGACCTCTATGATGCGATCGACATCAAAAACTGTGTCGAAAAGCGCGTTTCGGCGGGCGGCACCGGTAAGAGCGCCGTGAAAGCCGAGCTTGCGTATGTGTCCGATTTTTTGAAAAAATACAGTTAAACAGATTTTATTTTCATCTTTTGCCGTTTCCGTAAGCTGTATTCGGAAACGGCTCTTTTCGCAGCTTGATATTTTTTTATTCCGGTAGTACAATTGTTTTAAAAAAAATCGTAAAAAATGTTTTCGGAGGATATATGGAAAACAAAAAAGCAGCCGAAGTCGTTAAAAGACTTGCGGCGCGAAATAAAAAAATAACTTTTGCGGAGTCCTGCACGGGCGGACTTGCCGCGGCAGAGCTTGTTGCAGTGCCCGATGCGTCAAAGGTGTTCGACGGCTCGTTTGTGACTTACGCCGAAGAAGCAAAGATCGCGCTTGTCGGTGTCGAAGCGCAGACTGTCGCAACATACGGTGTTGTCAGTGAAGAAGTCGCGCGCGAGATGGCTGTCGGCAGTGCGAAACGCATCGGGTGCGCCGTGGGTGTCGGCATAACCGGCTTTGCCGGGCCGACGGGCGGTACGGCAAATGCACCCGTAGGTACCGTCTGCTTCGGTTTTTATATTGACGGAAAGGTGTATTCGTTTACGGTGCGTTTCGGTAATATCGGACGTAATAACGTGCGAGAAAAAAGCGTCGGGTTTGTGTACTCGACGCTCTGTGAATTGATGTGACAGTGCCGCATTGAAACGGTTTCGCAGTGTGTTTTCACGCGGAGAATCAGTAAGCCTTCGGAAGATCCCAGCGAAAAACGGACGCAAGCAGACGCAGCACAAATACAGTTCCGATGCCGCATGCAACCGCAAGCACGCCGTTTAAATCGAAATACACGTGCATAATATAATACACGCAGCCGCCGACGAGCGATGCCACCGCATAAATGCGTTTTGAAAAGACAAACGGAATTTCCCTTATACAGATATCGCGGAAAATACCGCCGCCGCAGCCCGTGGTCATGCCGAGAAAAATTACGAAAAACGCGTTGTCGGCGTAGCCGGAATTTGCCGCGAGATTTATTCCCGCAACCGTAAAGACGCCCAACCCGATTGCGTCAAAGATATTGTTTACTCTGTCGATAGCCGCAGCCTTTGTTTCGAATTTTGAATTAAGTATTTTTGCGGCAATAAATGTGACCGTTCCGGTGATAACCGCCGTAATCAGATAAGAATACGATTTGAACATCGCGGGCGGGAGGTTGCCGAGAAGTGTGTCGCGGATAACTCCGCCGCCGAGCGCCGTTACTATGCCGCAGAAAAGTACGCCGAAAATATCAAGATGCTTGTGCATTGCAGCCATCGCGCCCGAAACCGCAAAGGCGATCGTGCCGACTATTTCAAGCGAAAAGAAAATGCCGTCCATTTTTTCACTCCGTGTTTGTTGTTAAAAAAGTAAGCCAAAGCAAAGTATACAATAAACGCGAGCGGCGTGCAACATTTTTTATCGTCAAAACGGTTTTTTTATAAAAACGGCACCGTAAGCGGAGACTTTCTTCTTAGGCTGACGGGACTTGAACCCGTGTCGGTTTTGACCGGTCGGATTTAGCTCATGCCGCGTTAAAACCCTTGCAAATACGTCAAG
>OMRJ01000234.1 GCA_900313475.1 uncultured Eubacteriales bacterium
CGTGAACCCGTCGGCACCTTCCGATTCCCAGCAATCGGCTTCAACGGAGCCGTAGGCTTTGCTTACGACGCGAACCTTTGAGCTAACCATGAATGCGGCGTAAAAGCCGACACCGAACTGACCGATAATATCAATATCCTTACTGTCGGCATTTTCGGTTTTAAATAGCTGAGAGCCGCTGCGGGCAATAACGCCGAGGTTGTTTTCAAGCTCGGCGGCAGTCATTCCGATACCGTTATCCGTTATCGTTATCGTACGCGCCTCTTTATCGGGCGAAATGCGTATCATAAGCTCCTCCGACTGTGCATCTGCACTGTTATCGGTAAGCAGACGGAAATGAAGCTTATCTTCAGCGTCGCTCGCGTTTGAAATAAGCTCACGGAGAAAAATTTCTTTGTGAGTGTAAATTGAATTGACCATCAGGTCAAGAAGCTTTTTTGATTCTGCCTTGAATTGTTTCTTCTTCATTGTGATCATCCTTCCGTAAAAAATATCTACAGACAAAAGCTCCGGTGCGAATCATGCCCGAAGCTCTGCTGCAAATGCATATAAAAAAGAGAAAGGGGACGTAAGGCTCCTGTCATACCTTACATTTTCCAATATATACCTGCGTTCTTAAATAAGACTTAAACCGTAGATTGTTCTTTCTCTTTTTCGGGGTTATCATTTGTTTTGTTTTACCTCTGTTTCACGCCGTTTCAGTGCTGTTTTAGAGGTGTTTTGCTTTGTCTTATTCTGTTTATCATCACTCGTGTTGCAAAATAGGCTGCAATTATCACAGATATAATTCCCGGTGGTTTACACCTTGTTTTTGATGCAATTGCTTTCCGCGCATCCGTCGTTTTATCGTGGTTATAAATCGCGGCAGCTGCAACACAAACAGTCACAGCTATGATAGCGTTTCGGTGCAGATAATCGACATATTGCTGATACAAATAAAATCTTTCTCTTATTGCCATTCCGCTTCCATTGAAATACGGTGCAAAATAAGGGAACGGTCAATAGACTGTGCGAATTTCCCATTATTAAAAATGAGGGGAATATATTCTGCGTTCGCTCGGTTTTGACTTTCACATTGCTTTTTTGCGAACAAAAAAACCGCCTGTCTGACACAAGCGGTCGTTTGTTTATTTGCTCGACTGACGGAAGCTGCGGAGCGGTCAGAAGGTGAAGATCTTTTCAGCCTGACGCTCATCAAAACGTCTTTTTAAATCGCGTTTGAAGTCTTCCGAGTAATCGTAGCCCCAAAGCGCCCGAATACCGTCGAAATTTTCAAAAGTCTCATCGGGATACAAACGAACTGTGCTGTCTTTAAGCGGAAAGGTAAATTCAACCGTTCCGTCGGACGCAATAAAAACATGTTTCGCAACGGCTGCAGCTAACCGGTTTGCTTCATAACGGGGAAATTCCTCATCATACTTAATTTTGGTGGTCGGGAACAGCACCGCTCTTGCGGCGGCACGGCGGTAAAACTCCGCACTCAACCCGAAGTGCCCGTGGTGAGCCATCTGCATAATATCGCAATTCAAAAAAGTATTAAAGCGTTTTTCGAGAATACGGCTCTCCTCGCCGCCCGCATCGCCCGGAAAACAGACGGAATCTTCACCCGTATACATCATTATAACCGTCGAAGAATCATTGTAGTTTTCAAGTGAAGCCGGAAAAACATCCTCATGGGTACACAAAACGCAAAATTCGAGATTGCCGATAAAAAAACGCTGACCGGCGTGCAGAGTATAAACAGGAATATCCGCTCTGCCGTATGTAAACTCCAAAAACTCCTCTGCGTGATGTATCTCCGATTCATCCCATGTGCAGGCAGAATAACAGTCGGTCGGGGCGATATTGTAATAAAGCCCCTCGATAACAATATCTTTATTAAATTTGAGAATATCAAGAAACTTCACGACATGATCGGAATGACCGTGACTGAAAAACCATCCGGCGACCCGCACGGGACGGTCGGACGGTGTACGGCGGCGCATGAACTCATATATCCGAACATCGTCGTTTACGGAATAAACATGGGCGCTGTCAACGACAAAAAAACGAAAATCGCTCAACTGAACGATATAGCACATGCCGCAGTCGATAAGGCTGTGATCGACTTCAAACTGCCAAAGGCGAACGGGACACTCTCCGCGAATCGGCTGCGGCGTCTGCGACGGAATATTCACGTTTGGATCGCAAACGACACGCAAAAGTTTTTCATTTTCGGAATAACAGACGTAAACAGTTCCCGAATCACACAAAAAAGAAAGCAAATGCAGCGAATCGACTTTGTTTTCGTAGTTATACACCGCGCCTGCGGCAGAGAGGAACCGAACCAGCACCTCTCTGTCGGGCATGGAATAACAATCAAAAGCATACATAACGGACCCCTGTCCGCAATCATACTCAAATAAGCTTTCCGAACCTAATATTTTTTCAAACAAGCATTTAACATCCATATCAGTCAACAAAACCGTCGGGTGCTTCAAATACCTTTACTCCTTTGTTTTTTGCCTTGAGCTTATCGGCAAAAGCAAATTTGTAAACGAGCAGGAGCACAAGAATAACAGCGCCTACCGATGTCATTCTAAGCCCCGTTGAAAGTCCTGCGGGGACATACTTAAACGTAACCGTGTGGGTTCCCTCGCCGATGTCGATGCCTATAAGCGCGCCGCAAGCCTTAAATGCTTTGCCTTCGGTGGAAAACTTTTCGTCATCCGTATCGGAGCTGTCTTTTTTATCATCCGTTTCACCGTCGGACTTCTTCTGCGGAACATATTCAAGAACCTGTCCGTCAACGGTAATCACCCAGCTCTCGTCATACGGAATTGAGGTGAATATGACGGAGGACTCTGCCGTGGCCGTAACGGTTCCGCTGAAATCGGCATCGTTAAATTCCGTAATATTCATCGACTGAGCTTTGATCTTTTCATAGGCGGTGCCGAAAGCTTCTTCGTCGAGACGGGCGGCGGAGAAGAACAGGTTCGCGGAGGTGCAGTCCTTTGTAACAGTGTAGGTAATGTCGATTTTTTCACCCTCGTCAAGATGTCCGATATCAAGCACGAACGGCTGAATGCTTGAACTTGTGTATTCATACGAATAACCGTTATCCGCTGTCACCTTCACGCTGTCTGTTTTTGTGCTTCCGGCATAGGTGTAGTAATAGCCGGACTGCTCCGCTTTTACGGTTATGCGGACAGTGCCCGTATTCTCCTTGTCTGCCTTTTTGGCAGTAAACGACGCGGAGGCATTGACAGAAGCCGCATTGACGGAATCAACACCGGAGCAGTAAACATCGTCCGCTTTGACCGAAACAAGGACATTGTCAATACCCGTCATCGCAGACAGAATTGAATTTTGATAATTGAACGGGTTACTGTCACTGTTGTTCCATTCGGTTATTCCGTTGTTAACCGCATATGCAATCGGGAGATAGTATTTGTATTCATAAGCCGTAAAGGTGTCATTTTTTGCTTTTTCGGTATAATAATCACCCGCCGACACAATAGACGTATTATCATACACATATTTCAAACCGAAAAGGCTGTTGAACACGGGAGTCTGAGGAAAATATGTGTAGCTGTTAATTTTATTTCCGAACAGTCCGAGTTTTTTCATAAATCCCGACGTGTCTTCATATGCCATTGATGAAAAAGTTGACACGCCGTTGTAGCCATACCAGCACGGATCCATGCGGGCACGAAGCTTTGAAAGCTCTGTGCGGTAGAACGGCGTTGTGTCGCCTTTCTCGGCGACCTCGACTATCGAGCGGTATGAGTCATAATCGGAGACATAATTCTTTTTAGGCTGCGACATGACAAATTCGGCGGCATCGGCAAAAATAAGCTCGACAACTATCGTAAACATAAGGAGTTTGCGGACATTCTTTTTTGTGTAGCGCGGAGAATAATACAGTCCGAAAATTATCGTATAAACAACGGTAAAGAATACGGTGAGCCATATCGACAGCGATTTATTGTTGGGCGTTTCAAGCTTTGTTATGAGCGCCACGAAAAGAATTATCGCCATGCCGACGGCAGTAAATGTCTTCTTTGAAAACTCATCTATTTCTGTTATAACTTTATACGCCAGAGTCAGCAGTATAAACGAATACGCAAACGAATATCTGTAGGGCAAATCGTTCGGAAAATGGAATCCGTGCCAGATGAAGTTGAAATAATTAAGATTGAAACCGAAGAAGAATGCTGCGAGAAGCACCGCTGCGGCAACCTTTTTACGTCCCGATACTTTATCGGAGAAGAAATAGAGAGGAAGCATCATAATTGTGACAAGTCCGCAGTAAACGTTCGGCATAACATTTGAACCGCTGCTTCTTATCGTCGTTTCGGTTGCGGGGAGATGATTCGCAATAAAATCAAAAACATTGAAATATGTTTTCAGATCGCTGGGAAAACTTGCCGATGTTGCCGATGATGACCGAAGACAGTTTGACACGGGAATAAGCGCAAACGCAGCGAGCAGGAAACACAATATTGCGGAGAACGCAAAAATACATCCCGTTGCAAAGAATCTGTTGTTGCGCAGGGAACCGCGTTTTTTTGACTTCTTCGCCCGCTTTACCGATTTTTTATCGGGTACACCTATAACACCTATGGCATCTTCACCGATAATAACATCATCGGTTTCCGTTTCATCGGAGGAAACGGACAGCATTTCGCCGGAAACGGCTTCAACCGTTGATTCTTCAGTCACAGAAATAACCGTGTCAACGGCTTCGTCTTTTGCCGACAGCCCCTCCGTGGGAACATCGGTCAAATCGAAAGCCTCAACAGCAATATCATCGGACGCTTCCGCTGCAATTCCTTCTTCTGCGGCGGCAACCGGTTCGGAACTCCCGACGGGAGCATTTTTCCCGGCGTCGGCAGCGGCGGAGAGCTTTGACGAAAACTCGTATCTTGAAAAGAAAAAGTAAAGAAAATAAAGAACACTTAAAATGCACACCATATACGCCATATAATAGTTCGTTATCATGGTGTAAGTGAGAGCGAAAATAAACAGCGACGGCTTTTTTTTCTGAATTATGTTTTCGATTCCGAGAATGACAAGCGGGAACACAGCCATAGCGTCAATCCACATTATGTTCCATGAATATGCCGCAAAGTAACTGCAAAATGCATACATGGGTCCGAAAACAATGCTGTATTTATTGAGCGAACGGTTCGTTTTATTTATATAGTATGTGAAAGCTGCCGATGAGCACATAGCCTTAAGGAGAAACATAAGCGCAATCGCATCGGGCATATTCTTGTGTCCCATGATGAGCATAATCACGGCAAACGGGCTGCAGCAATAGTTATAAAAGTTGCCGAGGAAGCCTCCGCCCAAGCCGGAACGCCATGAATACAAAAGGCTGTAGCCGTTTACTATCCTGTCGTACAGCTCACTGTAAAGAGGTCCGTACTGATGATAGAGATCCATTCTCAAAACGGTATTAGTGTCTTTATAGAACGGAATAACCTTATGACATAAAAACATAAAGAGCATTATTCCGCACGAAACAAGAGCGGAATAAAAACAGTATCTGCGAAGCGTCGCTTTTTCGGAGTCGACACCTCTGTTCTTTTTCAGCAAAGGACTCATTACAAAATCTTCCTTTCAAAGTTGTCCGAATTATTTTATCATAAGATTAAAAATTTTTCAAGCATCTTGCATTATCGTCGAAAATAATATACAATCTTTCGGTAGTATTCGGGAGAGAAAAAAATATGAGAACATTAAAAAAAGTTACAGTCAACAAAAAAGCGGAAAATGCCGTCAGAAACGGACATCCTTGGGTATACGGCGAAGAAATAACACACACCGACGGCAATATTGCGGGCGGTGAGATAGTTGATGTTTTTTCGTCAAAAAACAGATATCTCGGTTCCGGGTTTTACAATCCCGCTTCAAAAATAACGGTGAGAATCATTTCAACGAATGCAAACGACAAATTCGACGCTGAGTTTTTCAAGAGGAGATTCAAATATGCCGTAGACTACAGAAAAACATGTCTCGGCGGCAATATCGACTGCTGCAGGCTTGTCTTCGGCGATTCGGACTTTTTCCCCGGACTTATCGTCGACAAATTCGGTTCGTGCCTTGTCACGCAGATAATGTCACTCGGAATCGAGAGTCGCAAAGACATCCTGTTCCCCGCTCTCATCGATCTTCTGCGCGCGGACGGCGAAAAAATCGACGTGCTGTATGAACGCAACGATGCGGCGGTAAGAACAAAAGAGGGATTGGAACTCTATAAAGGGTATTACTCCTATGACGGACTGCTCTCCGAGAAAGAACGAGGTTCTTCCGAAACCGAAATAACCGAGAACGGCATCAAATATATTATTGACTACATAAAAGGTCAGAAAACAGGTTTTTTTCTCGATCAACGCTTCAACCGTATTTGTGCGGCATCGGTCGCCGAGGGAAAAACGGTGCTTGACTGCTTCACCCACACAGGTGCATTTGCGTTCAACTGCGCAAAAGGCGGCGCAAAGCATGTGACGGCGGTGGATATATCACAGGAGGCAATAAACGAATCCAAACGCAACTGCGAATTAAACGGCATTAAAAATGTCGATTTTTTGTGCGAAGACGTTTTCGAGCTGCTTACCCGCCTTTACAATAAAAACGACAAAACATATGACTACATAATTTTAGACCCGCCGGCTTTTACGAAAAGCCGCTCAACCGTCACTGCCGCGTACAACGGATATAAGGAAATAAATCTCAAAGCAATGCGCCTTTTGCCGCGCGGCGGCTGGCTTGCCACCTGCTCATGCTCGCACTTTATGACAGACAGTCTGTTCAGAAAAATGCTGCTTGATGCCGCACACGACGCAAAGGTGTCCGTTCGCATTGCGGAATACCGCCAGCAGGCGTGCGACCACCCGGTGCTCCTGTCCGTACCCGAAACACAGTATCTTAAATTCTACCTTGTACAGATAGTCTGATTCGGGAGATAGGCTTCAAGACGGTAAATCCTGTACCCCTGATCCGAAAACTTTTTTTCATATTCGGTAACGATGTTTCCCTCGAAATCGCTTTTATGCAAATCGAGGGAAACATTTTTCATAACGAAACCCGCAAGGGAAAACTGCTCTATCGAATACTCAAAAAAGTGCATATTATCTGTTTTTTGGTATATTTCGGCTCCCGGAGCAAGTATGTTTTTGTAAATATTCAGAAACACAATATTCGTAAGCCGCTTGTTTTCATATGCTTTTTTCGGGAACGGACACGAAAAATTGAGATAAATTCGTCCGACGCTGTGCGGCTTAAAATACTTTTCAAGCACTTTTGCGTTACAGTGAACAAAAAGGATATTTTTTACACCCGCATCCAAGGCCTTAAGGCAAGCCGTGCATATAACGCTTCTGTTCACCTCAACCGCAACAAAGTTTATCTCGGGATTCCGCTTTGCTTCCTCACAAATAAACTGCCCTTTTCCGCAGCCGATCTCAAGATAAACAGGATTGCTGTTTCCGAAATATGCGTCTAAATCAATATATTCCTTCTTTTTTACAGCCTCGCGCGTGTCCTCTGCCACAGGCGGCATATCAATAAGATTTGTGCACTGTGTGAGTTTTTGCTCCAGGTTTTTTTTCTTTCTCATTCTCATTTGTCACCAAACTCCCCTGCGGAAAAATATTGTTCTATATCATGTCTTTTTGCCGCAAACCGACCTTGCAGCATATCGTCCTTACCGCCGCCGCGCCCCGAAAGCGCCGAATTTATCTCTTTTGACACCGCGCGAAGCTTTATACCGGGGGACGTAATGGCAAAGGCGTACCCCGTGTCATCGTTTCCCGAAAGAACAACACACAGTCCCTCACATCTGTCACGAAGCATAACCGCAAGCTTCCGTACGTCGTCGGAGTTAAGTCCGTCGGCAAAAACGCACAAGTTACCGTCGGAATGCTCCGTTGCATCCGCAATCCTTTTCAGCACGGCTTCCTTTTGTAAAGACAGTTCCCTTTTCAGAGCTTCGTTTCTGACAATCAGGTCGCTTACCGCATCGGGGACGCCGCCGTGAGGAGCGCACAGCATATCCGACAGCCGTAAAATATCCGAATAGCGTGCCGAAAGCTCGTTGTATGCCGTTTTTCCGCATATAAGGGTTATTCTTACGCCGCCGCGATGACTTGCCGACGAGAGAATTTTTATTATTCCTATTTCTCCGGTTTGAGAAACGTGCGGCGCGCAGCATGCACAGATATCATAACCGGCAATCTCAACAAGCCGCGGGTTCCGTAAAGTCGGCAGCTTGCTTCTGCAGTCCGTTATTTCCGGGCGCTGCTCGGCGTAAAAAGTGTTAATCGGAACATTTTCGTATACTGCGCGGTTTGCGGCACACTCGACATCTTTCAACTGTTCCTTTGTAAGATATCCGCTGAAATCGACGGTCATCAGAGTATCGTCCATATGAAAGCCGACGTTTTCAAAACCGAAAAGCTTATGCACAATACCGGAAACAATGTGTTCGCCGCTGTGTGCCTGCATACGTGCAAAACGCTTTTCCCAATCAATACGGCAGCGGACAGTGTCACCGACGGTAAAATCGGGTTTATCGGCGGAAATATGATATATCACGCCGTCAACTTCTTCTACGTGCAAAACTGCGGTATTCCGAATAAAACCCGTGTCGCTTTGCTGACCGCCTCCCTCCGGAAAAAAGCATGTTTTGTCAAGCACGGTGCGGTATTTTCCGTCTTTTTTTTCAACCGAAACAACATCGGCATCGTTCTCGCGCATTTTGCTGTTTTTACAGTACAGTTTTTCGGTCATTTATATCACCGCAAAGCCTTTCGTAAGTTTATCGGACGTATTGTTCCAGAATCCTTCTGCCGTGATTTCGACAAGGTATTCACCTTTACACAGGTTTTCAAATGTAAAGGAATATTCTTGCGGCATATCATAGAGATAATAACGTGACGTCATCCTTACCTGACGCAGTATTCTGCCGCTGACGGAGCATTTCAGCACAAGCATATATGCATTTATTCTTTCCGATTTCGACCTTGCGGCACCGAATATTACCGTCGCGGAATCCGCCGATGCTTCGATTTTTACCGGCACACCGTCGGGAAAATACGGTTTTTCGGCGGTGAGATACCTCTTGTCGGTATAAACAAACGAATCGGGATCAAACGGTTTTTCTATCAGCGCTCCGTCATTAAAAAACTTTCCGCTCAGAATGTCATACGGAAGGACACGTACGGATCCGTCCTCATAAGCTTCAACTATGAGAAATTGCGCACACTTCTCTTTCTCGGGAGGAATCGTGCCGTGAATAAAGTCGAACTCGTCAAGCTCGAAATAAGACAACGACCCCGTGCCGA
>OMRJ01000081.1 GCA_900313475.1 uncultured Eubacteriales bacterium
GACGTGCCTATTGTTAAGAGCAACAACGCGATACTGGCATTCACCGAAAAAGGACTCGGTAACAAAAAACGTCGTGACTGTATCCGCTGCGGACGTTGTCACGACGCGTGCCCGATGAGCCTTTTCCCGACGGAAATAGAAAAATATGCACTGCAGGGTGACGGCGCGGAGCTTAAAAAGCTCGGAGCGGGAGTTTGCATGGAGTGCGGCAGCTGCGCCTATTCGTGCCCCGCGTCAAAACCGCTTGTTCAGTATATGCGTCTTGCAAAATCAGTTATGAGGGAGGCAGGCATAAAATGACGGAATTTACAAAAAAACTGACGATAAGCTCTTCGCCGCACATAAAAAGTCCGAAAACGGTCACCGGAATAATGGGCGACGTTATAATCTCGCTGATTCCTGCGGGAATTGCCGGAGTGCTTATTTTCGGCATACGCGCACTGCTTGTAATCGCGGTGTGCGTTGCAAGCTGCATCGCATTTGAATATATTTCGAGAAAGGTCATGAAAAGAAGCGTAACGCTCGGCGATTTAAGCGCGGTGGTAACGGGACTGCTTCTCGCCTACAACCTGCCCGTGTCGATTCCGCTGTGGATGTGCATCGTAGGCTCGTTTGTCGCGATTGTTATAGTAAAACAGCTTTTCGGCGGTATCGGACAGAACTTCGCGAACCCTGCAATAACGGCAAGAATCGTGATGCTTGTGTCGTTCGCGTCCGCAATGACGAATTTCACACAGCCCACACTCTGGAGATACGACGCCGTAGCGTCCGCGACTCCCCTCTCGGAACTCTCGGCGCTTGACATGACAGGAGACATTCCGTTGCAGATAAAAACGCTTGCGAACGGCGGAAATCTGCCCGAGCTTAAAGAAATGCTGTTTGGCGTCAGAGCCGGATGTATCGGCGAAACATGTGCCGCAGCGCTGCTTCTCGGAGCTGTCTATCTTATCGCGAGGGGAATTATAAGCGTACGCATTCCGTTTGCATACATTGCCACGGTCGGTGTATTTATGCTCGCGGTATCGCACGGAAGCCTCACGTTCACCGCTTATGAACTCACGGCGGGCGGTCTTCTCCTCGGAGCGTTCTATATGGCGACAGACTACACCACAAGCCCGATGTCAAAAAAAGGCAAAATCGTTTTCGGCATCGGCTGCGGACTTTTAACATCGGTCATAAGACTTTACGGTTCGCTGCCGGAGGGCGTTTCATATTCGATTCTTCTTATGAACATAGCCTGTCCGCTCATTGAAAAAGCGTGCCGTCCCGGATATTTCGGACAGCAAAAAACAGAAAAGAAGAAAAAGGAGGAAACGGCGGCATGAACAAAAAAGATATGAGAGACATTGTCAAAACCGCGATTTCACTCTTTCTTATCTGCGCGGTTGCCGCCGGTCTTCTTGCCGCGGTAAACTCGGTGACGGCTCCGAAAATCGCCGCAAACGCGGCACAAGCGGAAAACGAAGCGCGCAAAGGTGTGCTTCCCGCCGCCGAAGACTTTGCAGAAAAGACGCTTGACGACGGTACCGTTTATTACGAAGGCACAGCCGAAGGGAACACTGTCGGATATGTGTTCACCGTTTCGTCGGCGGGGTACGGCGGTGAAATAAAGCTCACCGTCGGCATAAACTCCGACGGCGCGGTAACGGGACTTACGATTCTTTCGATAAACGAAACTCCCGGACTCGGAATGAACGCAAAGAAGGAATCTTTCATTTCACAGTTTACGGGAAAATCGGGCAAGCTTTCCGTGGTGAAAAACAAAACTCCCGGTGACAGCGAGATCCTCGCGATAACCAGCGCAACTATCACGAGCAAAGCCCTGACTAACGCCGTAAACGACGCGCTGACGCTTTACACCCGCGTTTCGGGACAGGAGGGTTAATAAAATGGATGAAAAGAAAAAATACAATTATTGCAAAGAGCTTACAAAAGGCTTTTTGCGGGAAAACCCCGTTCTGCGTCTCGTACTCGGCACATGTCCCACGCTTGCAACGTCAACAAGCGTGGTAAACGGTCTTGGAATGGGCATCGCGGCAACAATAGTGCTCGTGTGCTCCAACATCGCAATATCGGCACTGCGCAAGATCATCCCCTCAAAAGCGCGCATTCCCGCTTACATAGTTATAATCGCATCGTTTGTCACTATGGTTCAGATGCTTGTCAAGGCATTTGTCCCCGCACTCGACGAATCGCTCGGAGTGTTTCTTCCTCTCATCGTTGTCAACTGTATTATTCTCGGCAGAGCCGAGGCGTTTGC
>OMRJ01000075.1 GCA_900313475.1 uncultured Eubacteriales bacterium
ACGGTTTTTCGTTCGGTCTTCAGATGATGACGGGGCTTTACGGCTCCGACGGAGAAAAGGATATCGAAACGGCACGGCGGTTTATCGCGCTTCGTCCCGACACCGTGCGCATATATCCGACCGTTGTCCTCAAAAACACGCGGCTTGAGGAGCTTTATGAAGAAAAAAAATATACGCCGCCGTCGCTCGACGAAGCTGCGGAGATTTGCGCACGTCTGCTTGAAATGTTCCGAGACGCGGGCATACGGGTTATTCGGCTCGGTCTTCACTCGGGCGGAAATGTCGGGGAAAGTTATATCGCGGGAGTTTATCATCCCGCATTCGGTGAGATATGCGAGAGCATTGTTTTCAGAAATAAGACGGAAGCGATACTGTCCGGCAGGTTAAAAGGTTTTTATAAAATCGAAGTAAACCCGCGCGATATCTCAAAAATGACGGGACAGAAAAAAAGCAATATAAAATATTTCGGAGAAAAAGGATATTTTCTTACAGTCAGTGGAAACGGCGATGTGCCTCAGGGTGAAATAAGAGCCGTTCCCGAAAGGAATTGAAACTTAAATGTATTTAAAAGCATTGGAAATGCAGGGCTTTAAGTCGTTTCCCGACAAAACCGTG
The DNA here is from genome assembly GCA_900313475.1 of uncultured Eubacteriales bacterium. Classification (GTDB taxonomy): domain Bacteria; phylum Bacillota; class Clostridia; order Oscillospirales; family Acutalibacteraceae; genus RUG806. The sequence continues at coordinate 616 of OMRJ01000075.1, forward strand.
CTCACGTTCGGAAAGGGCGTCACGGCGGTGGTTGGGCCGAACGGCTCCGGCAAAAGCAATATTTCCGACGCGGTGCGCTGGGTGCTCGGCGAGCAGTCCACCAAGAGCCTTCGCGGCTCTAAAATGGAGGATGTTATTTTTTCGGGTACCGGCGAACGCCGTCCGCAGGGCTTTGCGGAGGTCACTCTGCGCCTTGACAATACCGACGGCGCGCTCAATTCACCCGAACCGGAGGTTGCCGTCACACGCCGCTATTACCGTTCGGGCGACAGTGCCTACATTATAAACGGAAAAACGGTGCGTCTTAAGGACGTAAACGAGCTTTTTATGGACACGGGGCTCGGACGCGACGGCTATTCAATGGTCGGTCAGGGAAAAATAGAGGAAATGGTGTCGGCAAAGAGCGATAACAGGCGCGATATGTTTGAGGAGGCGGCAGGCATTTCGCACTACCGCTACCGTCGCGCGGAGGCAATAAAGCGCCTTGAACAGACAGAGGAAAATCTTGTCCGTTTGCGCGATATCGTTACGGAGCTTGAGGGCAGAATAGGTCCTCTCGAAAGACAGTCGAAAAAGGCACAGCAATTTCTTGTATACGCCGCGGAGCGGAAGGAGCTTGAAATAGGGCTTTGGCTTGAATTGCTGAAGCGCGGTGCGGAGCAGATAAGGGAACTGCGCGGAAAGCTCGGCGTTGCACAGAGCCAGTATGACATTGCTGGACAGACTGTTCAAAAGCTGTCCGCAGAAATAGAGAACGCAGCCGAAACCACGCGGAAAATAAATGTTCGCGCGGAGGAGCTTCGCGCCGAAAATTCGCGCTTTGAGGAACAGGCGTCCGCGCTTGAAGCGCAGGCTGCCGTGTTTGACAACAGCATCGTTCACAATAATGAAACTGCCGACAGGATAAAGCGTGATTTTGAGCTGCAGACCGGCGCGGAGGCGGATATAGACGCAGAGGAAAAGGCGGCAAACGACCGCATAAAGGAGCTTTCCTCCGTCACCGATGAAGCCGAAAAGAAGCTTCGCGAGCTGACGGGTGTTCTCACGGGACTTGAAAGCCGCAACGAGGAGTATTCGGACGAATATAACGCGCTCAATGCCGTTATTTCGGCGCTCTCGCTCAAGATTTCGCAGCTTGATATTATGATAAGTTCGTCAGAGGCGACCGCGAAAGAACTTTCCGAACGTGCGGAAACCGTTGGGAATTTGATAAAAGAAAAAGAGAACGAGTGTGCGGAGCTGAAAAAAGAAAAGGAAGATGCCGAAAAGGCATACAGCCTTGCATCGGAGACGCTCGGCGAAAAGAACAATATGTCGGCGGGACTGGCTCTGCGCCTGAAAAAAGCGGAAACGCGGTCGGAGGACAGAAAAGAGGAGTATGAAAACGAAAAGCTGCGGTTGATGCAGATAAATTCACGTCTCAAATTTTTGCAGGACACCGAAAAGAGCATGGACGGCTATCAGGGCAGCGTCAAATCCGTTCTGCGCGAAAAGGAGCGCGGCACACTGCGCGGCATCCACGGTACGGTGTTCAGCCTTATAAGCGTTGAAGAAAAATACCGAACGGCGATCGAAACCGCGCTCGGAAATGCGATTCAGGATATTGTTACCGACAATGAAAACGACGCAAAGCGCGCGATAAATCACCTTAAAGAGACAGGCGGCGGACGCGCCACGTTTATGCCGATTTCGGCTGTACGCGGCAGAGTGCTCGACGAAAAAGGTCTTGACAATTGCTTCGGGTTTGTTGCGCTTGCGCATGAGCTTGTGCGGTGCGACAGTATCTACTGCGAAATAATAAAATCGCTTCTCGGCAGAATAGCCGTCAGCGAAGATATCGACTGCGCAATCACGCTGGCAAAAAAGTATTCGTATAAATTTAAAATCGTAACTCTCGACGGTCAGGTCATAAACGCCGGAGGCGCGATGACAGGCGGCTCAAAAATAAACAGTGCGGGCTTTCTCGCTCGAAAAACCGAGGCGGAAAGGCTTGCGCGCGAAGCCGAAAAGACGGAAAAACGCATTAAGGAGCTTGCCGATGCACTGAAAGAAGCCAACGAAGCTCTTGCAAAGGAGCGTGCCGATTTTGAAGGTTTTCGGGGAGACATAATGCGCGCAAACGAAGCTCATGTTTCGGCGTGTTCGCGTCTGTCGCTTGCGGCGGGACGCTTGTCCGATGCCGAAAACTCCGTTGCCGCGCTGAAAAAAGAGCTTGAATCGGCAGGCGGGAAAATATCGTATTCGGAGGAAAACATCCGTCTCGCGCAAACAGAGCGCGAAGCACTGATTTCCGAGAAGGAAGAAAATGAGAAAAAAACACAGGCGCTTACAGGCGGAAAAGACGACCTTACCGCACGGCGCGAAGCGGTAAACTCGCAGATGAGCGAAGTGAATCTCGGCATGGTGTCGGCAATGAAGGAGATTCAGGCGGAGAAAGAAAAGCTTGATTCACTCGCACTCCGCCGCATGTCCCTCGGCACACGCAAGGATGAGCTTAATGCCGAGCTTGAGGAGCTGCGGAAAAAGAACGCCGAATTGACCGAGAGCGCCGACGGAACGCGTGCTTCCGCCGCATTGCTTCGCGACGGCATAAACAAAAACACCGATGAAATAAAACGTCTTTTCGGACAGCGCGACGAGTGCGAAAAGGCATCGGCAGAAGCGCGCAGCCTCGAAAAAGAAAAAACGGAAGAACGCGAAAAACTGAACGGTGAGCTTATCCGTCTCGGCGAAAGACGGCGTTTCCTCGAAAAAGAACAGGAGAACACCGAAAAACGTTTGTTTGACGAATATGCGCTGACAAGGCGTGAGGCGGCGGAGGCGGCAAAGGAGATCGAAAGTGTCCCGAAAGCGCAAAAGCGTCTCAGCGAGCTTAAAAGTCTCATAAAGTCATTGGGCAGCGTAAATGTTGCGGCTATCGAGGAATACAAAGAAGTGTCTTCGCGCTATGAGTTTTTGTCGGGACAGGTCAACGATGTCGAAATCTCCCGAAAGGAACTGCTCAAAATGATTGACGACCTTACGGGACAGATGGCGGAGCGATTCCGTGAGCGGTTCGACGAGATAAACGGATTTTTCAAAGAGACTTATGTTTCGCTGTTCGGCGGCGGCACCGCGGAGCTGGTGCTTGAAGACGAAAACGATATTCTCAACTGCGGAATAGACATAAAGGCGCAGCCTCCGGGTAAGAATGTTAAAAACCTGTCGCTGCTGTCGGGCGGCGAAAAGGGACTTACGGCGATTGCGCTGCTGTTTGCGATTCTCAAAGTGCGTCCCGCGCCGTTCTGCATTTTCGACGAGGTTGAGGCGGCGCTCGACGACGTCAACGTGCTTCGATATGCTCAGTATGTCAAAATGATGACCGGTGACACGCAATTCATTCTGATTACTCACAGACGCGGCACAATGGAGGAAGCCGATATGCTCTACGGCGTTACGATGCAGGAGCGCGGTGTGTCAAAGCTTTTGGAGCTTAAGACTGCAGAAATGGTGCGAGAGCTTAAGCTTGACGATTAAGCATAAAGCTGTGCGGCAAGCATCAGACAATAAAAATATGAAAAGGGTGATATCTTGGGCATTTTCAGCAAAATAAATTTCGGACTTTCAAAGACAAGAAATAAAATGGCGGGCGCTATCGACGATATGCTCGATTCGTTCGATTCTTTTGAAGACGACCTCTATACGGAGCTTGAAGAAATTCTTGTTATGTCCGATGTTGGCGTTCAGACCGCCGTTGAAGTGGTTGAAGAACTCAAAAAACGCGTGGCGTCGGAGAAAATAAAGAAGACAGGCGAAGTAAAAAAAGAACTTCAAAGCATCATTGCCGACATGCTCTACGGCGGCGAGGACATGGGACTTATAACTCTCCCGTCCGTGATCCTCGTCTTGGGCGTCAACGGCGCGGGCAAGACCACAAGCATCGGCAAAATGGCTGCCATGTATAAGGCGCAGGGCAAAAAAGTGATTCTCGGCGCAGCCGACACCTTCAGAGCGGCGGCTATTGACCAGCTTGACGTGTGGGCACAGCGCGCAGGCGTTGATATAATTAAACACAAAGAGGGCGCAGATCCTGCCGCGGTGGTGTATGATACCATTCAGGCAGGCGTTGCGCGCGACTGCGACATAATAATCTGCGATACGGCGGGGCGCCTTCATAACAAGAAAAACCTTATGGACGAGCTTAACAAGATTTACCGCGTAGTTGACAAAGAGCTGCCCTATGCCGACCGTGAAATTCTGCTCGTACTCGATGCAACCACCGGTCAGAACGGCGTCAACCAGGCGCGTGAATTTATGCAGGCGGCGGAGCTTACGGGAATAATTCTTACAAAGCTTGACGGTACGGCGCGGGGCGGCGTTGTTCTTACCATTAAAAACGAGCTGAAGCTGCCTGTTAAGTTTATAGGCGTGGGCGAAGGGATCGACGATCTTCAGCCGTTTGACCCCGCGGCGTTTGCGGCAAGTCTCTTTGAAAACGTTCAGGAAAGAAGTGAAAAAGATGAAAATTCTCTTGCGGATCTGGTCAATAGTGACGACTATAAGAAATTCACCCCGACTGAAAGCGATGATAGCGGCATGGAGGCTGTCAAGGCTCTCTTTGAGCAGTCTTTCGGAACTGATGACAAAGAAACTGAAAACGTTTTTGAGCTCAAACCTGTTGAGGGACAGACGGACGCAGCTCATGCCGAAGAAGCAGCGACGCAAGCTGAAAAAAGCGAACCGCAGCCGCATGAAGGCGAAAAAACGGCTGAAAAAGCTGAAAACAGAGAGAATAACCCCGAAAACAAGGGCGAAAATAACGAAGCTCAAACGCAAGGCACGCTCGGCGAAGAACAGGGCGTCGGCGTTGCGCCGAGCGGCGTAACGGAGACGGAGTCCGCGGAAGAAGCCGAAGAAAAGCCCGAAGAAATTCACTCAGGCGAAACGGAAGCTGTCACAGAAAACAAAGAAATTCACGAATCGGCCGAAGTGTCCGACGGCGAAAACGGCGAAACTCCGTTTATCCGTCCGTATGTAAATATAACGACCTCCGACGCTCCCGAAAAGGAAAATGTCGCGGCTGCCGAAGCAAAGACGGCTGAACAGCCGCAGACGGAGGAAGAAAAGGCAGAAAACAGAAAAGAGAACGAAAAGCCGCAGACCCCGGCAGAGGAACCCGAAAAGAAAAAGAGGAGGGGATTGTTTGGATTATTTGGTCGCCACTCATAATAAAGGTAAGCGTGATGAGCTTGTGAGAATACTCTCGCCGCTCGGTATCCGCGTGTTTCTGCCGGATGAAAAGGGGATAACCCTTTCTGAGCCTGTCGAGGATGCGGATTCGTTTGAAGGCAACGCTCTCATTAAGGCAAGAGCAGGATGCCGCGAGTCGGGTATGCCGTGCATTGCCGACGATTCGGGACTGTGTGTGGATGCGCTCGACGGACGTCCCGGTGTATTCACTGCGCGCTATCACGGTGAGAAAACGCCGTATCGCGAAAAAATGGAGTTTCTGCTTGATGAAATGAAGAATGTGCCTGCCGAAAAGCGTACCGCCCGTTTTGTGTGCGCTGCCGCTTGTGTGTTTCCCGACGGAACCGAAACGGCTGTCCGCGGAACCTGCGAGGGCAGAATCGGATATGCGATCGTCGGTGAAAAGGGCTTCGGATTCGATCCCGTTTTTGAGGTCGGAGGCAGAAGCTTCGCCGAGCTTTCCGACAGTGAAAAGGACGCGATAAGCCACCGCGGAAACGCCCTCGGGAAGCTGTCCGCCGAATTGGCAAAATTAAAGTAAGCAAACCGAAAAAACATTTTATTATAATGAAAAGGGACGAACCGGCTTAAGGTTCAAAAGGTTTTATATGACAAGTAAAGAAAGAGCCGCGCTTCGCGGACAGGCAAATTCGCTCAATGTGCTGTTTCAGGTAGGCAAGGGCGGCATAAGCGAAAATCTTATTGAAGAAACAAACGATGCGCTCAAGGCGCGTGAGCTGATAAAGCTGCGCGTACTTACCGAAACATCGCCTGTTTCGGCGCGTGAAGCCGCTGAAGAAATAGCTTCGAAAACGGCGAGTGAGGTGGTTCAGGTTATCGGCGGCGTTATGGTGCTGTATAAGTATAATCCCGAACTTCACAAAAAGGCTGCCGTGAAAAAAGCTCCGGCAAAAAAATCAGTCGAGAAAAAAAAGATCTACAGAGCAAAAAAATCCCCGTTTGAGGATAAAAAGGGCAGAGACAAACGTATTACCGGGCGCTCTGCCGCAAAGGATAAACGATGAAGCGTACAGGCATTTTCGGCGGCAGCTTCGATCCCGTCCATTCGGGACACGTGAGATATGCGAATTTTATATGCGATAAGCTTGATCTCGACGAGCTTATTATAATCCCGGCAAAGCTGTCACCGTTTAAAAAGACAAACAGCGTGTCCGACAACGACAGGCTTAATATGTGCCGTCTTGTTTTTACCGACAAGAGGATGACCGTTTCCGACACGGAGATAAGGCGCGGCGGCGTAAGCTATACGGTTGACACCGTTAGAGAGCTGAAACGGCAGCGCCCGACGGACGGGCTGTATTTGTTCGTGGGCGGCGATCAGCTTATGAGCTTTGACCGTTGGCGCTGCTTCGACGAAATTCTCGCAAGCACCGTTCTTGTTGCTGTGAAGCGTGACGACAGTGTGTCGCGCGAGGAGCTTGAAAGCTTCGCGGACAGCAGGCTGCGCCGTTACGGAAAAGTGGAAATAATCGATTTTATCCCGTTTGACGTCAGTTCTACTGAGATAAGGGAGCGGCTTGAGAAGGGACTTTCTATCAGCGGACTTGTGCCCGAGGAAGCCGAAAAGTATATTCTTCGGGGTGGGTTGTACCGTGATATTTGACGAAAACAAAATGCTGGCGGATATCCGTGCGCATCTCGGAGACTATCGCTATAATCACTCTCTGAATGTCGCCGCTTCGGCGAAAGCGCTTGCGGAGAAATACGGAGGCGACGCCGATATATGCTATGCGGCGGGACTTTTGCACGATGTTCTCAAAGAACAGCCGCGCGACGAAGCGCTTGAGTTTTTTGCGCAGAACGGGATAGCTCTTACACGGCTTGAAATGAACGCACAGAAGCTTTGGCATGCAATGGCGGGCGCGGTGTACATTAAAAAGAATTACCCGGAGCTGCCCGACGAGATTGCGGATGCGGTCAGATATCACACTACGGGAAAGGCTGACATGACGCTCACCGGGAAAATACTTTTTACCGCGGATTTTATTTCCGCCGACAGAGATTACCCCGGTGTTGACGATATGCGCCGCCGCGCGGAGGATTCGCTTGAAAGCGCAATGAAAGAGGGACTTCGCTTTACCGTTTTTGAACTGAGCGAAAAGTGTGTACCGATCCACCCCGACACGGTGGATGCGTATAATTTCATTCTCTTAAACGAAAGGAAATAAACAGTATGAATAAAAAGCTTGAAACGGCTGTAAAAGCACTCGATTCAAAAAAAGCCGTGGATATAGAAGTGAAAAAAGTATCGGAGGTAACCGTTATCGCCGATTATTTCGTTATTGCCGGCGGTACATCAAACACACACGTCAGGGCGCATGCCGACGAGGTTGAGTTTAAGATGAGGGAGGCAGGCTTTGAGCTGCGCAAAACAGAGGGCATTTCCACGGGGTGGATACTGCTTGACTACTATGATATAATCGTACATGTGTTTTTGCCGACCGACAGAGAGCACTACAATCTCGAAAAGCTTTGGACGGATGCCGAGAGCATTGATATCGGCGGCATAATCGAAAAGAACTGACGCGGACAGGCACTCGTTCGCTCGGTCGGCGTATAATAGAGAGAAAAACATTCAGTTGTGAGGTGACCGTGTTATGACGGCAGAGATAGACGGAATTGCCGTTTCATATGCTTCGTGGGGAGAAAAAAAAGACAGCGGAATAGTTATGCTCCACGGTTGGGGCGCAAACAAAGAGCTTTTTGCGCAGTCGGCGTCGCTGTGTGCCGAAAAATATTACGTTGTCGCGCCCGATATGCCCGGCTTCGGCTGCACGCCCGAACCGCCTGCACCGTGGTGCGTTGACGATTACACCGATTTCGTCATTAAGTTCATTTCGCATCTCGGTCTTAAACGCGTCATTCTGCTCGGGCACTCGTTCGGCGGCAGAGTGATAATCAAAGCAGCGTCTTCGCGTGCGCTGCCGTTTGATATTGAGCGCATAATTCTTGTCGATTCGGCGGGAATACGTCCCGAAAAGACAGACTCACAGAAGAAAAAAGAGAGTATCGTTAAGTTCGGCAAAAAGCTTGTTTCCGGTTCGCCGAAGCTCCTTAATAAGCTGCAAAGCATGGCAGGCTCCGCCGATTACCGTGCCGCGTCTCCGCTTATGCGTCAGGTGCTTGTGAATGTGGTAAACGAAGATCTTACCGATCTTTTGCCGAAGATCAAACAGGAAACGCTCCTTATCTGGGGAACTCTTGATACCGCCACTCCGATATCGGATGCCGAAAAAATGGAAAAACTCATTCCGGACGCGGGTCTTGCCCGCATCGAGGGCGCAGGGCACTTTTCGTTCCTTGAAAACGCCCCTCTCTACAACGCCATTCTCTCATCATATCTTAAGCTTTAAGCGGAGGTAGAATATGCTGTCACCTGTTTTGCAGCTTCTTTACGGCGCGACGGTAATTGCGTCGATTTATTGCATTTTTAAAAGTCTTATTTACAACATGCATATGTTTCAGCTCGAGGGATACCGTTTTTCATCCTTCACGGGTTGGTTTTTTAAGCACATAAAGCACTATGTTCCAGAAGCTGTTACGCTTGTGCTGTCGTTCACAGTGTTTGTAAAAAATAAAAAAATATTTGTTTTGTGTGCCGTCTTGCTTTTTATATCTCTGTTTTTTGTGATTGTGAACAACAGAGGGCGAGATGAAAAAAAGCCGCTCGTTTACACTCCGCGAGTGAAGCGTATGTATGTGACGGCAATTATTCTTATCTGTGCCGTTTTCGGCGCTTCTGTGTATTTTCTCACGACGGACGCGCAAAAATACCTTGCTTTTATGTGTATAGGTCTTATGAACGCGCTTGTACCGCTGTGGGTTGTGCTTGCAAATCTTATCAACAAGCCGGTTGAAAAGGGTGTTAACCGTCACTATACGAACGAAGCAAAGCGCATGCTTGCCGCTTGTCCCGACCTGCAGACTATAGGAATTACCGGCTCTTACGGTAAAACGAGCGTAAAATTCTATCTCTATACGATACTGCGCGCATGGACGGATACTCTTGTAACTCCCGCCAGCTTCAACACGCCGATGGGAATCGTAAAAACGGTACGCGGCAGCCTTTCGGCGGTCCACAAGATTTTTCTGTGCGAAATGGGGGCAAAATGGGTAGGCGACATCAAGGAGCTTTGCGATATCGTTCACCCGAAGCACGGAATAATAACCGCGCTCGGCGAACAGCACCTTGAATCCTTCGGCTCGCAAGAAAACATTATAAAGACAAAATACGAGCTTGCCGACGCGCTTCCGCCCGAAGGCAGACTCTATGTGAACTGGGATAACGACCTGATAAGACAGTATCCCCCGAAACACAAATTTATAAAATACGGCACGCGCGAAGACTGCGACTACCGTGCATTCAACATCGTTTCTCATTCAAAGGGCACGAGTTTTTCGGTAAAAGCACCCGACGGCACCGTTACCGATTTCGACACAAAGCTTCTCGGTGAGCACAATATCGTGAATATCACGGGAGCCATAGCGGCAGCGAACGGCTTCGGCATGCCTGTCGAAAAAATGCGACTGTATGTGCGCCGCATCGAAGCGGTCGAGCACCGTATGCAGATATCGGAAAAAGGCGCGGTGACAATAATAGACGATGCCTTCAATTCCAACCCCGCAGGCTGCCGCGCGGCACTTCATACGCTTAAAAATATGGACGGACTGCGTATTCTTGTCACTCCCGGCATGGTGGAATTGGGAGCAAAGGAAGATGAACTGAACGAGGATTTCGGAAAGACCGCAGCCGCCTGCTGCGACGAAATAGTGCTCATAGGCGAAAAACAGACCGCGGCAATAGCGCGCGGCGTTAAAAAGGCAGGCTTTGACGAGAAGCACCTTCATGTTTTTGAGTCCTTTAAGGACGGTATGAATTTTGTTTACGGTATTCGCACCGAGCGGAAAAAGCTTGTTCTGCTCGAAAACGATTTGCCGGATAATTACTGATTGGGAGGACAGAAAAATGAGGA
>OMRJ01000113.1 GCA_900313475.1 uncultured Eubacteriales bacterium
TGGCGGAGAGCGTTAAGATTCTCGCTCCCGAAAAAGAGGTGCTGCTGCCCGAGCCCGACGCGACATGCCCGATGGCTGAAATGATCACGCCCGAGCGCGTGCGCCGCTTCAAGGCGGAGCATCCGGAGGCGGTCGTTGTTGCCTACATAAACACCACCGCGGCGCTTAAAGCCGAGTGCGACGTGTGCGTTACTTCGTCGAGCGCATTAAAGATCGTGTCGCAGCTCGATGCGCCCGAAATACTTTTTATTCCCGATAAAAATCTCGGAGCATACGTTAAAAAGATGCTTCCCTGCAAAAATATAATACTGTGGGACGGTTACTGTCCCGTTCACAATTCTCTCACGGCGGAGGATATTATCGAAGCAAAGCGCAGCCACCCCGAAGCCGCGGTTGCGGTGCACCCGGAATGTCCGCCGGAGGTCGTGAGCCTTGCCGACATGGCAGGTTCCACAGCCGAAATAATAAAATTTGCAAAAGCGTCCGAAAAGCCGGTCATAATCGGCACCGAAAGAGGCGTTGCGGACGGCTTTCTCGCGCACGAGAAGGGGAGCGGAGACAAGTATATTTATCTCTGTCCCGAAAAGCTCGTGTGCGCCGATATGAAAAAAATTACTCTCGACAGCGTTACAGCCGCGCTGAACGGTACGGGCGGCGAGAGCGTGACGGTCGATGAGGAGCTGCGTCTTAAAGCGAAAAAGAGCATAGACGAGATGCTGCGTCTCGGTTAGACTGACGGGCGGCATGAGTTTGAATCCCGTCAGCCTAAAAAACGTAAAAACTCCTGTAAAAGAGGTAAAAATATATGAAACCCGAAAATGTGTATGATGTTCTTATCGTCGGTGCGGGCGTTGCGGGAATGTACGGCGCACTGCATTTTTCAGATGACACGAAAATTATGATGCTCGCGAAGTATTCGTCCACAACGTCAAGCTCCAATCTTGCGCAGGGCGGTGTTGCGGCGGTGCTCTCGCTTGAAAACGACAGCTATGAGCTGCACGCGAAGGATACTTTTATTGCGGGACGCCACGAAAACAATCCCGAAACGGTCGATATCCTTGTCCACGAGGGTCCCGACGATGTCAGGGAGATGATGAAACTCGGCGCGGAATTTGACAGAAATTCCGACGGTGAGCTTGACAAGACGCTTGAAGGCGGCCATTCACGCAGACGTATCGTCCACCATAAAGATACCACGGGCGCGGAGCTTGTGAGAGCGCTCTATGAGCAGGTGCGCAAAAAAGACAACATCACATATTCCGATAATACCGACCTCTGCCGCCTCGTCAGGGTGAGAAGCGGTTTCAGAGCGGATCTTCTTAAAGACGGCAAGGTGTTCAGCGTATTTTGCAGCTATTGCATGCTTTGCACGGGCGGTATCGGACGCGTATACAAATACACCACAAACCCGAAAAGCTCAACGGGCGACGGTATCCGCATCGCATATGAGCTGGGCGCGCGCATTAAGGATCTGAGCTATGTTCAGTTCCATCCCACCGCGTTCAATTCCGACGACGGAGAGCAGTTCCTCATAAGCGAATCGGTCAGAGGTGAGGGCGCATATCTGCTCAACTGCCATCATGAGCGCTTTATGGACAGATACGACGAACGGCTGGAGCTTGCCCCCCGTGACGTTGTCTCGAAATCGATTATTCTTGAGAGCAGACGTACGGGCAGCAACGACTTTTTCCTTGATATCTCATACGAAGATCCCGACTTTGTAAGAAACCGTTTTCCCGGAATTTACGCCGGCTGTATGAAATACGGCGTTGACATGACAAAGGATCTTATACCGATTTTCCCCTGTCAGCACTATCTCATGGGCGGCATAGAGGTCGATATAGATTCGCGCACCGCCGTGCCGCGTCTCTACGCGTGCGGCGAATGCTCCAACACGGGCGTGCACGGAAAAAACAGACTTGCAAGCAACTCGCTGCTTGAGGCGCTCGTCTTTTCGAGACGTGCAGCCGAGGATATTAAGAGGTGCATGGCGGTAGGCTACGCCGATGTCGACGCGCTTCCCGTTGAAATTGACGCTTCGGGCGCACCCGTTCCCGACGATATCCAGACCGAAATAAGGAATATCATGCAGCGTGCATATTTCGTGCTGCCCGATCCCGCAGCGATTCGTGTCGGTCTTAAACAGATTGACAATATTCTGAAGCGCCTTAAGGGCGGAAAATACGCGTGGACGACGGAGTATTTCGAGACACTGTCGCTTGCCACGGTCGCTTTTATTATTCTTACCGAAGCCGAGGAGAGAAACTGAAATGATACTTCCCGCCTTTTATGTTGACGATGTTATAAAAAATGCCATAAAAGAAGATATAAATTATATTGACGAAGCCACCGCTTTTGTCATTCCCGAGGACAGCGTTACCTCTGCCCGCTTTGTGTCAAAGGCGGACGGAGTGCTGTGCGGTATTGAGATCGCGGCGCGCGTGTTCACGCTTCTCGATCCGAAGGTCGAAGTCGAGCTTCTTAAAAAAGACGGAGACGAAATAAAAAAAGGCGACCTTATCGCCCGATTCAAAGGGAAAACGCAGGCGCTTCTTATGGGTGAGCGCACCGCGCTGAACCTTGTTCAGCATTTGAGCGGCGTAGCCACGCAGACGCACACTGCGGTAAAGCTCGCAGAGGGTACGGGCGTCAGCATTGCCGACACGCGCAAAACGCTGCCCGGACTTCGCGCGATGCAGAAATATGCCGTTATGTGCGGCGGCGGCAAAAACCACCGTTTCAACCTGTCCGACGCGGCGATGCTTAAGGATAACCATATAGACGCGGGCGGCGGCATTCTCAAAACCGTCGAAAAGCTTCGCCGTCACATCGGTCATACGGTAAAGATCGAGGTTGAAACACGCACCTTGGACGAGGTGAAAGAGGCGGTTGAGGCAAAAGCCGATATTATTATGCTCGACAACATGACAGCCGACGAAACGGCGGAATGCGTGAAATATATCGACGGACGCGCACTCACGGAGGCAAGCGGCAATATTACGCTTGAAAATATCCGCGAAAAAGCGCAGTGCGGCGTAGATATAATCAGCATGGGCTCGCTTACGCACTCGGTCACGGCGTTTGATATTTCAATGAGAATCGACAAATAAAAATTTGCAAAAGAACCCCGTCAGCCCGGTCTGCGTTGCGGTATAAAAAAACGCGGCGGGGACTTTTGTTTTTTGCTGCACCTTTTTCAATGAAAAAAAATAATTATGTGCTTTTTCGGAGGAGAAAAACATGAAAACGGATCTTAAGATTGCGGGCGATTATCTCGACCTGATAGTTATGCATCCCGCGTCGCCCGAAGATGTGCCGCGCGGAGAGTATTTTTACGAATGGGACGGCACGGAGGAGTATTCTTCAAGAAAATTTGCCTGTTCCGTTGAAAAGCAGCCGGACAGGGATTTTGTCATACTTAACTTTGCCGACATTCAGTGCCACGACGGTGAGGCGTTTTGTCACGTAGGCGAGTTTTCGGAGGAGACGATGGATAAGCTCATTCGACGCACAAAACCCGACCTTATCACTCTTACGGGCGACAATGCGTTTGATCCGTTCGCGTATCTCCGTCTTATTGACTTTCTGGAGAGATATTCCGTGCCGTGGGCGCCCGTTATGGGTAATGCCGACCATACGGGGCTTGTAAGCGAGTTTTGGGCGGATTACCGCATGTCGCACGCGAAGCACTGTCTTTTCCGATGCGGTCCCAAAGGAATGGGCGACGGAAATTATATTATAAATATTACGGAAAACGGACGTCCCGTACATACGCTTTTCATGATGGATTCACACCATGAAGAAACACAGCAAAAGGGCAGCTATGACCATTTTACCTCCGAACAGCTTCGCTGGTACGAATGGGCGGTTAAAGGAATTGCAGCCGAAAACGGTGCGCCGGTGCCGAGCTCGGTCTATATGCACATTCCCGTTCCGGAATACCGCGACGCATGGGAGAGTATTCATGACAGAGAAACGGGTAATCTTATTCCCGAATTTGCGTCGGCGCCGTTTTGCAAGGTGCATGAAAGCTACGGCTTCCCGCTGTTTAACAACGGTTTTTTTGCGCTGTGCAAAAAGCTCGGAAGTACAAAAAACATGCTTTGCGGGCACGACCACAAGAACTGCTTTTCGATTCCCTACGAGGGCATTACTCTGACATACGCGATGAAAACAGGCTACGGCTGCTATTGGGAGCGTGAAACAAACGGCGGCACCACGCTCACCGTCCGCTCCGACGGCTCAACCGTTACCGAACACCATTACATAGACCCGGAGGAATCGTCCGTCAAGATGTTTATGCTTGAATACTACGGGAAAAATCTTTACAACCGCAACTACGGAGATTAACAACGGCGCTGCGGCTGTGTAAAAAGCATCGTTGTTTTTTATTCGCAGGAGAACGACTGCGGATGATTGTAAATAAAATATTGATTCAGGGGTGTTTTTATGGATTTGACAATTTCAAGGGAAGACGCGCTTTCGCTTTTCAAAAAGTTCAACTCCGACCCGTTTCATCTTCGTCATGCCTGCACCGTCGAGGGGGTAATGCGTTACTTTGCAAATACTCTCGGCTATGCGTCCGTCAAAGAGCTGCAAGGATATGGAGCTTAAAAGCTTGAAAAAGAAGTATAAGGACAAAAAGTTTGCCGCAGGCTGTTCGCGCGAAATTATCGAAAAGGGCGCCGAAATGCTCGGTTGGACACTTGATGAGCTGCTTACCCGCACACTCGACGCCATGAAATCGGTCGAGGACAGCGTAAACGCGCAATTTAATTGCGAATAAACCGCAAATCGCAAATAAAAAAACCGCATTCCGCCGCAAAAGACGGAGCGCGGTTTTTTGCCGTCAAACGGATTTCGCCGTCAAACGGATTTCTCTGAGATTTTTTCGGAGTTCATCTTTTTTCGGCATGGCTTTTTTATGCCTTTTGCAGTATTTTTTCGGCTATGAGCCTGTGTCCCGCCGCATTCGGGTGCAGACGGTCGGTTTTTGCGTTGTGAAAATATTTTTCGGCGCTGCCGTCGCAAAGCGGAAACAGCCCCGAATCGCGGTAGAGGTCAATTATTTCAATCGACCATATGTCGGCGGCTTCCCGCTCCGCCTGAATATAGCTGTCGAAAAACAAACCGCTCTTGTTTGAAAACAATTCGTTCGGCTGAATATTGTCGCCGCCGAAATATGCGTATGCGCGGTGAATGGGCGTTAGCATTACTATCCTCTTGTCGGAGTATTTTTCTCTGACTGCCGAAAAGAAAATGTTCAGCCTGCCCTTGAATGTGTTGCGGTCAAACACAAAATCGCGTTTCCGTACAGTTGTAAATTCCGTAAAATTTCCGCTTGCATCGCTGTTTATCGGCACCCTTTCCTCGTGCACCGTGAAGAAATCACCTAATTCGACACCGTGGTTGAAATCGTTCGTGCCGACGAAGACGAACAGTATGTCAAAATTTCCGCCGACTGTTTCCTCCATGCGTTTGAGCTGTTCGGAAAGTCCGCAGCTCTGCGCACCGTTTACTCCGAAGGAATACACTGTCGCGCCGGTCATTTCCGCAATATACTCCCAATAAAATTTATCCGTTGTTCCGTCGCTCTGTGTGATGCTGTCACCGAGAAAACAGATGATGTCATTTTTTGCTATCATAAAACTACCTCCCCGAAGCAATGCTTCGCCGTTTATAAAAATGGTAACATTATATGTTTTGTTTGTCAATGACCGACCGAAAAAGAAAGTGATAAACCGAATAACAAAAAAAATACGGTTTTTTTTGCTTAAAAAAGCACGGCGGCGACTCCGTAAAAGAGCCGCCGCCGCGTTTCCATGAAAAGGATAAATTGAAAGGAAAATTATTTGAACATGTTGGCAAACTGTTCAAAGAAAGCCTTTATTGTCTCAAGGATGCTTCTTATCATCGAGAGAATATCGCCCACAAGCGTTATCGTGGAGTTTTTGACAACACCGATAACGTAAACGGTTGTGTCACCCTTTACAAAGTCGATATTGTAATAGCCGTATTCGTCGGGCTTTGCAGGAGGAATATCTTTGAGAATTGTGTCGGTGTCGAGGTCTGTCCATCCGTAGCCGTTGTAGATGTAAACCTCATACTTTGACATATCGTATTCAGGTTCTATTTCAACCTTGAAAGAGAAAGACTGACCGTATTTGAGGTAAACGGTTTCTCCGAGTTCGCTGTGTTCGCCGTTTCTGCCGTAAACGGTGTAGCCCTTATTCGAGGGGAGGTGTATTTTATAGGTGGAGAGGAAGTCATCGTCGTTTGTCCAGTTGCCGTAGGTAATGTCAGCGGAGGAACCGACCTTCATAATGTGCGCGCCCTGCGTATAGGCAACGCCTACGCCGTTTGCGAAAACATTCATGAGAGCATCGTCGTACTTGACGTCTTTTGTTTCGTCCGGTTCAATGATGTGAGCCTTGATGTAAACATACTGATTGAGAGGAATGTAGACCTTTGCGCCGGCATCGGAGATATCGGTGTAGGAGAGAGGCTCCTTCTGGTCGTCATATGCGTTGCCGCTTACGGATGTTGCGAACGACACTTTGATTCTCGGCGAGCCGTCTTCCTTTGTAAGCCCCTGGTCGATAAGTGCGGGGAAACGGTACTGCGCGAGACAGTCACCCGAACCGCCCACATTGGCGGCGCCTACCAGCACGCCTTCAACACAAAGAGCGGAGCCGGGCTGAGTCACGATGTTGCCGTTGACAACAAGCTTTGCGCCCTCGTTCACGTAGAGTCTTGCGCCCGTGGGAATATAGAGTGTCAGTTCGGACGGAACCGTCATCGTGACGCCGCTTTCAATGCGGTATATTTTGCCCGAAACGAGCTGATCGGATGATTCAAAGCTGCCGGATTTATCAAACAGAGTGTCGGCATCGTCTGCGAAAACCGCAAAGGGCATGCAACACACAGCCATAATAACTGCGAGAATAACGGAGATGGTTTTTTTCATGTTTTTTTGCCTCCTGTCGAATTTCAAAAAACTTTGATACAAAAATATTATAGATTTAAACGCACAAAATGTCAATACAAAAACCGCACGGTTAAGCCTTGCGGATGTAAAACTTCGGAGCCGTTTTTTGTGCATTTTAATAAATTTTATTGAATATCTTTCAATTTATTTTAAGCTATGGTAACATAATAACCGATAAGAGACGGACTTCGGTATATTTGTCCGAAAAACGAAAGGAA
>OMRJ01000173.1 GCA_900313475.1 uncultured Eubacteriales bacterium
CACATTCGGTATTATAGCGCTGTGTATCGCCGTGTATGCCGCCGTGAAACTGATTCGCAGATTTATTCTGCCCGACAGTCGAAAACCGCATGTCTACGATATTGAAATAATAGGCGGCGGACGTTCAGTACGAACAAAAGCGCTTCTTGATACGGGAAATTCGGTAAAGGACATTTGCGGAGGCGATGTGATAATAGTCGATACGGATGTTGCGTGCGAATTGACACAATGTCCGCCGGGTCTTTTTGACGCACTCGATTCCGATTGCCTTACGGTTTTGCGTGAACGCGGTTTTGCCGTGCGCCTGCTTCCCGTTGAGGTGCTCGGCGACAAAAAAATGCTTGTATCTTTTTCCGCCGAAAAAGCCGTAATCGAGACGGAAACGGGTGACGGAATAATACACAAACCCTGCATTGCCGTTACGGACGGCAGCTTTGAAGAACTGGGCTATGACGCACTTCTTGCTCAAAACGCAATCTGCTGAAACATAAGGAGAATTTTAACATGAAGAATAATCAAAAAACCGTCGGAATAAAAGGATTGCTGTTATTTATCCGGCGCAGATTCAATATCGACAGCACATCAAAAAGGAGCATTCTCTTTTTCCTGAACGGTGTTCCGGCGCTTCCTCCACCTCTCAAAAAGAAAGAGGAGGAGGAATGTTTTGCGCGTATACGTGCAGGGGACGAGTCCGCAAGAGAGGAGCTTATCGTACACAATCTGCGTCTTGTGGTCTATATCGCGAAAAAATTTGAGAACTCAAATGTTCCGCTTGAAGACCTTATTTCAATCGGTACCATCGGACTTATCAAGGCCGTAAAAACATTTCGACCCGATAAAAACATAAAGCTTGCAACATATGCGAGCCGCTGTGTCGAGAACGAAATATTGATGTATCTGCGAAAAATAAGCGGTTTGAAAGGTGAAATATCGCTTGATGAACCTCTTAACACGGATTGGGACGGCAACGAGCTTCTTTTGGGGGATATACTCAAAACATTCGACGATTCCGTAAGTATTGACATCGAAACGGAAGATGAAATACGCATTTTGATGGAGTGCATTTGTATGCTGCCCGAACGCGAAAAAGAGATAATCTGTATGCGTTTCGGATTGGGCGGAAACAGAGAATATACGCAAAAGGAGGTTGCCGACCGCTTCGGTATTTCTCAAAGCTATATTTCCCGAATCGAGAAGAGAATAATCGAAAAGCTGAAAGATTCGATAGACCGCGCAAATGCAGTCTGATTATGCAGAAAATCGATTTTATTGACGCTTTTTATCAAATTACTGTTGACAAATTGTCTTTACGGCGCTAATATATAATCTGTGGAAGACAAAACGGTATTTGTGTGAAGAAAAGAGTTGAAAATCAGTGGCTGATTTATGTCGGCTGTACGGTTTTTTTATTACACTGATCTTGTTTTGTACGGGATCGGTGTTTTTTTACGAAAGGTATTTACGGGCGTTTAATAGTCTTATTCGCTCGTTATATACAAAATGAAAGAAAAAGAAGGATGAAAAAGATGAAAGACTTGATGAAAAAACCTTTTGTTCTTTTGTTGGCTGTTGTAATGCTTATTGCAAGCGTTCCCGTGCTCGGATATTCCGCAGTCAGCAGAAGCAGTGATGTGTACGGCGGGAGCAACCCCGCAAATCCCGATGAATCCGGCACGGACGAAGCAACCCCCGAGAGAAAGAAGATTAAAACAAACTATGACGGAACACAGAAAGCCGATTACAGCGGTTTTACCGTAACCGTAAAAGAGCGAAAAGAAAACAGCACGGTTTATTCCGTTCGGCTGAAAAAATGCGTCGGTACAAAATGTGCACAACTTGAAATTGTGTATGATGATGATAATTTTACACTTTCTTCAGCGGATTTTGATAAGGACTTAAGTAAAATTAAGAGCAAAAACGGTGTGAAAGACGAACATATATATAGTTGCGATCAATACAGTTATGTATATAATGACACTGTTTCCGGTAAGTTAATATACGGTGTAGCCTTTACAAATTGTCTTTTTTCAAATGAAGAATACAATGAATATGCGGATTCGCCGGTGACGTTTGATTCCGAAAATTTTGAACTGTTTACCTTTGAACTTGAAACAAAAGAAAATTCCGAGTTCGCAACGCAGCATTTTACACTGACAGGGTATATAGATATAGACAGCACTGTTGATTATAATATCAAATTTGTTTTTTCCGG
>OMRJ01000069.1 GCA_900313475.1 uncultured Eubacteriales bacterium
CGTTCCGTCTGGTTTACGACGATGTATGCCTTGAAGCGTGTCCCACATCATGCACGGAAAAATTTGTCGATAAATTCGGTATTACTCCCGAACGTGATTCGGTGCTCTCCCTTATTCCGCGCCTTGAAGCCGAAGAAGAACAGCTTATCCGCGATCTCATTGATATTTTCTTTGAAGCTGTTAATGAGGGTGACGCCGCAGCCGTAATGCTTTGCGAAAGAATGGCGGAGCGAGGTGCGCGTTTTATTGCCGCACACGTGAAAAAACACCGATTCGACGAAGCGGAGGTCGAAGTTGTGCTGTCGGGTTCGATACATATAAAACTCCCGTCGGAGCTGTATATAGACATGCTTCACGCGAAAGCGGAAAGCCTGAGCGGAAAAAAACTCAAATTTATAAAGCTTACGGTGCCGCCGGTAACGGGCTGCATCAACTGGATGCTTGAAAAATAATCGAAAGGAATGACATAAAATGAAAGAAATCAACGTGACCGTAATAGGATCGGGTAGCACATACTGTCCGGAGCTTGTTGACGGTTTTTTGCAGAGAAAGGATTCGCTTAAGCTGAAAAGACTTGTGCTTATGGATATCGACGAGCGCAAACGCACGATAGTGGGCGGACTTTGCGAGAGAATGATAAGACGTGCGGGTCTTGACACCGAAGTCGTTATGACGGATGACCTTGATTCGTCTCTTGTCGGTGCGGATTTTGTTGTTACACAGATAAGAGTAGGGAAGCTGCCCGCGCGTTATCTCGACGAATCCATTCCCGTTAAATACGGTCTTATCGGTCAGGAAACTACAGGTATCGGCGGGTTTTTCAAAGCGCTGCGCACAATTCCCGTTATAGGTAATATTTGCAGAAAAATTGAAGAAATTTGTCCCGACGCTTGGCTCATTAACTTTACCAATCCCTCCGGAATAATCACGGATTATGTTCTCAACAATACAAAGGTAAAGTGCATCGGGCTTTGCAATGTGCCTATTGACATGATTGACGATATCAAAGAAAATGTCGGGCAGGACGCAAAGATTACATACCTCGGTCTTAACCATTTAAGCTGGATTACGAGCGTTATCGACGGAAACGGCGAAGAAGTTCTCTACAAGCTTTTTGACGAGGGCTTTGCTCCCAAGGTAATGGCAAATATCGTTGACGACGGCTTCGACACCGACTGTCTCAAAGCCTGCGGCGGCTGGCCGTCATCATATCTTCAGTATTACTATAACCGTAACGCGAAGCTTAAACACCTCAAGGAAGACAAGCGCACACGTGCGCAGGTCTGCATGGAGATAGAGGAACAGCTTCTTAAAATGTATCAGGACGAAGAGCTTTGCGTAAAACCCGCGCTTCTCGATAAACGCGGCGGTCACAAATATTCACTTGCCGCTTGCTCGCTCATTGACTCCATCGCAAACGACAAGCAGGATGTTCATGTCGTTAACATTCTGAACAACGGCACTCTCCCGTTTATGGAAGATAATGATGTTGTTGAAATCGCGGCGGTTATCGGTGCCGACGGCGCAAAGCCCGTGCCTGTCGGTCATACATGGACGCGTCATATGGTTGCGCTTATGACAACGGTAAAGACATATGAAAAGTATGCGATCGAAGCCGCAATGAACGGTGATGACAGAGCTGCGTATAACGCCATGATGGTTCATCCGCTTATCGGTGACTTTGAAAACTCCGTTGCATGCTATAAAGAGATGAAAGACGCTCACCGCGAATTTCTTCCCCAGTTCCTCGGTAAGTAATCGGAGCAAATAAAAAGCTTTATTGTCAAAATCGCAGTTCGCCGCCGTTTTTCGGCATACGGGGACTGCGTTTTTTTGTTTTTTACTTTTTTCATATGAGTATTGAAAAAAAATCAATACCGAAAAAATTGTTGCATTTGCATAAAACGCATCGAAACAGAGACAAATTTTATGTCATTACTGTTGTTAATTTTTTATCAAACTTGCTCTGCTTTATATTTCTTTGTATCAAAAACGAAAATAAAAAAGTCTGATATGTTCAAAGATTGATAAAATTGCAATTGCAAAAAAAGCGATATAATGATAGAATAGACAATGAAAGCACAGGCTTAAAAAAGATATACAGAGAAGGTGTATTTATGAACAAGATTTCTATTATAGGAACGGGCAGTGTAGGCTCTACAATTGCCTATACTCTTACTGTTATGGGGCTTGCATCCGAGATTGTTATGATTGATATCAACAACGAAAAAGCGCTCGGCGAAGCACTTGACATCAGGCAGGGAACACCGTTCTGCGGCGCCTGCTCCGTTTATGCGGGTGACTACAGAGACGCGGCGGATTCCGATATCGTGATTCTTACGTCGGGCATTGCGAGAAAACCCGGTCAGACACGTTTGGAGCTTGCGCAGACGAACGTGAACATAACAAAGCAGATAATTCCCGAGATAACAAAATATGCGCCGCTTGCGACATACATTATTGTAAGCAACCCTGTCGACATTCTTACATACACATTCTGCAAGCTGTCGGGCATACCCGAAAGCCGTATCATCGGTTCGGGTACCATTCTCGATACGGCACGCTTAAGGGCTCGTCTCTCGGAATACTATAATATAAACCAGTCAAACGTTCACGCTTATGTGTTCGGTGAACACGGCGATTCTTCTTTTATCCCGTGGTCGGTCGCAAACATTTCAAATGTACCGATAAGCGAATGTCAGAAGTTAATCAAGGTTCCCGGCATCGACACACCGCCTCTCAATTTTGCGGAGATAGAGCAGTATGTCAGAAAATCGGGCGGCAGAG
>OMRJ01000254.1 GCA_900313475.1 uncultured Eubacteriales bacterium
CTTGTTGCAGTTCTCGGCGGCGCAAAGGTATCCGATAAAATCGGCGTTATTAACAATCTTATCGACAAGTGCGACACAATTATAATCGGCGGCGGTATGGCATACACCTTCTTCAAGGCTCTCGGTCACTCGATAGGTACCTCGCTTCTTGACGACGGCAACGTTGAAAACGCTAAGTCAATGATTGCCAAGGCACACGAAAAGGGTGTAAATTTCCTGCTTCCCGTCGACAATATTATTGCAACCGATTATGCTGCCGATGCTGTTAATATGAGAATCTACAGCGATTCGATTCCCGACGGCTGGATGGGACTTGATATCGGTCCCGTTACCGCAGAGTTGTTCGCAAAATCCATTCGGAAAGCGGGTACGGTTATTTGGAACGGTCCCATGGGCGTTTCGGAGTGGGATAACTTCGCACAGGGCACAATTGCCGTTGCAAAGGGTATTGCCGATTCCGGCGCAATTTCAATTATCGGCGGCGGCGACTCCGCTGCGGCTATTACAAAGCTCGGTTTTGCCGATAAGATGAGTCACATCTCCACGGGCGGCGGCGCATCTCTTGAATTCCTTGAGGGCAAAGAGCTTCCCGGTATCGCCTGCATCGACGAAAAGGACGCATAAATAAACTTGAATCGGGGAAAACGGGTTTACCGCTTTCCCTTGTTTGATTCAAAAGCAGCATCAGCATATCTTTATATTATTTTTTATTAAAGCAAAGTTTTATAATGAAAGTGAGATACAAACCATGAACAAAGCAACAAGAAAAGCCGTTATTGCCGGCAACTGGAAAATGAACAACACTCCTGCAGAGACTGCCGCTCTTATCGACGCCATGAAGCCCCTTGTTAAGGACGCCGACTGCGATGTCGTTCTCTGCGTTCCCTACATCGATCTCTTTGCTGCGATGGATGCGGCAAAGGGCTCAAACATCAAAATAGGTGCCGAGAACTGTCACTGGGCGGAAAAAGGCGCTTTCACGGGCGAGGTTTCCGCAAAAATGCTTAACGCGTGCGGCGTTGAATATGTCATCATCGGACACAGCGAGAGACGCCAGTATTTCGGTGAGACTGATGTTACCGTTCACGACAGAGTGAGAGCCGCTCTTAACGAGGGACTTAAGGTAATACTCTGCGTCGGCGAGACTGAGACCGAAAACGAGCAGGGAATAACAGCCGAAGTGCTTCGCAAGCAGACAAAGATCGCACTTCAGGGCGTCAGCGAAGAAGAACTTAAGAGCATTATAATTGCCTATGAGCCTGTTTGGGCTATCGGCACGGGCAAGACCGCCACGGCAGAGGATGCGGACAAGTACAACGGCATAATCCGCGCATGCGTAGCAGAGCTTTACACAGCGGAGGCTGCGGAAGCTTTTACCGTTCAGTACGGCGGCTCTATGAACGCAAAAAATGCAGCCGAGCTTCTCTCCAAGGTCAATGTCGACGGCGGACTTATCGGCGGCGCTTCCCTCAAGGCAGAGGATTTCTCGATAATCGTTAAGGCAGCAAGCATATAAGCGAAAGGCACTGAATAATATGAAAAAACCCGTAGTACTATGTATAATGGACGGCTTCGGCATTCGCAAGGAAACCTACGGAAATGCCGTTTATGCCGCCAAAACTCCCAATCTTGACAAGTTTTTTTCCGAATGTCCCTTTACAACCATAGGCGCATCGGGACTTGACGTCGGTCTTCCCGACGGTCAGATGGGCAACAGTGAGGTCGGTCACACCAACATCGGGGCAGGCAGAGTTGTATATCAGATGCTTGTCAAAATAACAAAATCCATTCAGGACGGCGATTTCTTTAAGATAAAGGCGCTTACCGACGCAATGGAAAACTGCAAAAAGAATAATTCCGCCCTGCACCTTATGGGACTTCTCTCCGACGGCGGCGTGCACAGCCACATTGAACATCTGTTCGGTCTTCTCGAAATGGCAAAACAGCACGGCTTAAAAAAAGTGTATGTTCACTGCATCATGGACGGCAGGGATGTTTCCGTGACCTCCGGTAAGGGCTTTATCGCCGAACTGCAGGAGAAATGCAAAGAACTCGGTGTCGGTGAGATTGCCACGATAACCGGCAGATATTATGCCATGGACAGAGACTTTGCATGGGACAGAGTCGAAAAGGCATATGCCGCATTTGTTTACGGCGAAGGCATTCAGGATACCGACGCTGTCGGCTCCATGCAGAGAAGCTATGACAAGGGTGTTACCGATGAGTTTATTGTTCCCACGGTTGTCAACAGGGAAGGCACGGTAAAGGAAAATGACAGCGTTGTTTTCTTCAATTTCCGTCCCGACCGCGCACGTCAGATAACAAGAACATTTGTCGATCCCGCGTTTGACGGCTTCGAGCGTAAGAACGGTTATTTCCCCGTACACTATGTATGCATGACGCAGTACGATGAAGAAATGCCCAACGTAACGGTTGCATTTCCGCCCGAGCAGCTTAAAAATACGTTCGGCGAATATCTTCAGGAGCATCACATGAAGCAGCTTCGCATTGCCGAAACGCAGAAGTACGCACATGTAACGTTCTTCTTCAACGGCGGCGAGGAGAAACAGTTCGAAGGGGAAGACAGAATACTTATCAAGTCTCCCGATGTTCCCACGTTTGACCTTAAGCCCGAAATGAGCGCATATCCCGTCTGCGACGCCGTATGCGAAAAAATAAAGAGCGGTGAATACGATGCCGTTATTCTGAACTTTGCAAACTGTGACATGGTCGGTCACACGGGTGTTTTCGATGCGGCTGTAAAAGCGGTCGAGACGGTCGACGAGTGTGTGGGCAGAGTGGTCGATGCCACACTTTCAATGGGCGGCGTATGCTTTATCACCGCCGACCACGGCAACGCCGACGAAATGATAGGAGACGACGGAAAGCCCTTTACCCCTCACACCACGAACCCTGTTCCTTTCTGTGTCGTTGGATATCCGTGCGAGCTTAAAGATGGCGGCAGACTTGCCGACATTTGCCCCACAATGCTCAAGGTTATGGGACTTCCTCAGCCCGCGGAAATGACGGGCGAATGCCTTATTAAGTAAAAGCCTTGCCTTCGCGGCGAAACACGGCGAAACGGTGCGTCCGTTTTCTGTTAAAACTTTTTGACTGCCGCATTCGAATGCAGTGTGATTTGATCACCTTGCAGTGGATGCGGCAGAGCTTTTGGGGAGGATTGAAATATGGAGTACAAAAGATTTGACAATACGGTTATTGTGCGCATTGACAGGGGAGAGGAGATCCTCGAACAGCTTGCCGTTGTCGCGCAAAAGGAAAATATTAAGCTTGCGAGTGTTCAGGCGCTCGGCGCGACCGACAGCTTTACCGTCGGCGTGTACGATACCGAATCGAAGCAGTATCATTCAAACGAATTTAACGGGGTTTTTGAGATAGTGTCGCTTGTCGGAACCGTAAATACAATGAACGGTGAGTTCTATTCTCATCTGCATATGAGCGCAGGCAACGAAAAGGGCGAGGTTTTCGGCGGTCATCTGAACCGTGCCCGTGTCAGCGCAACATGCGAGCTTGTCATTACCGTTATAAACGGCACGGTCGACAGATTCCGCGACGAAAAAATCGGTCTGAACCTGTTTGATTTCGGTCGGTAAGCACAGGTACACAAGTGCGATGTCTCTTTTGGAAACGAAAAAAACGCATAATTTAAATCTATTTTCGGCATAAAAAAAGACGGTATTTCATATTGCATTTATTTGTAATGCAAGCTGCGAAATACAGTCTTTTTATTTATTATCTGTGCCGAATGCGACAGGCTTGTTTTTAGGCTGACGGGATTCGAACTCATGTCGCCCGTCAGTGCCCCTTTTCGGCACTTTTCGCCCTTTTCGTATTGACTTGCGTCAGCAAGCCTGCACCTCAAAAAACGAAAATTGCTCAAAAATTGTCTACTGTCGGGTGCAGAGCAGTTTTGCCTGA
>OMRJ01000068.1 GCA_900313475.1 uncultured Eubacteriales bacterium
AAGCAGGAGAGAACACTGAAAAATATTCGATTTTTGATTTTGAAAACCCTTTTATATCAAGGATTTCCGGCGGACGAAACGACCAAGTCGCCGTAAAATTTCGAGTCATGACCGTTATGACTGCGTTGATGCTTATCCGGATATGAGGAATCGCATGTGCACGTTTCTGTACGGAAGGATTCAGAACAAAAGATACTATACCAAAAAAAAGTCGCGTTGTCAAGTTTAATTTTTTTTCAGGTTTAATCAATATAATATTCGTCGAAGATGAAGAAAGAAATGGAATTTCAGCTTGATGACAAAGGCTCGGCAAAAAAAGTAAAAAACTATAAGCTGATGTTTTTTTGCAAAAGATTACGTCACAACAGCTTAACATATTTTCTTTTTTAAAAACGGCTGACAGACGCATGCTTTTTTTTGATACTGAAAATTTTATTTTCCGTCGGACGGTGTCAGCAGCCTGAAATGAAATTGTTATTCGTCTTTTTGTTTTTCTGCACGGAAAGTTAAGAGAAATTTTTTTTGTGAGGAAAACAAAAAAATATATTGAAAAAATATGCGATTTGTATTAAAATATTAACAAAACACGGAGGTATAACTATGCAGATTTTGGTTATTGAAGACGAAAAGCGTCTGGCGGAAGCTCTGCAGCAGCTTTTGAGCGAAAAAAAATACATGGTAGACCTTGCTTTTGACGGTATGGACGGCTTAAGCATGGCGTTAAGCGGTATATACGACGTGATAGTTCTTGATGTTATGCTGCCGAAAATGAACGGCTTGCAGGTGGTCGGCGAATTGCGCAAGGCAAAGGTCGAGACGCCGGTTTTGATGCTCACGGCAAAGGATCAGGTAAACGACAAGGTCGCCGGACTCGACGCCGGAGCGGATGATTATATGACAAAGCCGTTTGCGCCGATTGAGCTTTTTGCGCGTATTAACGCGCTGACAAGACGTCAGGGAGAGGTTATAATAGACAAGCTTACATTCTCCGACACCGATCTGAATCTTTCGACTTGTGACCTCTGCTGCAATGACAAAAGCGTTCATCTTAACTATAAGGAATCTGAAATTATGAAAATCCTCATGTCAAATCCGGGCAAGGTCACGACAAAGGACGAGCTTATTGTTAAGGTATGGGGGTATGATTCCAACGCAGTTGACAATAATGTTGAGGTTTATATTTCGTTCCTGCGCAAGAAGCTCGATTTTATCGGTTCTTCCGCACAGATAGTATCTTTGAGAAAAATAGGATATCGCCTTGAGGTGAAATAAATGCTCAAGAAATTAAGACGCCGTTTTACATCTATGCTTATGCTGATAATCGGCGCTGTCCTTATAATATTTTACCTTGTTGTTGTCGGACTGCTGATTCTGACGATTACCGTCAATATGCGCTCCTCTCTGCATGATTTTGCATCGGAGGAATACGTTAATATGTATCCGGATATAACAGCCGAGGAGGAATATGACAGTTCGCAGGTTTTTCATCTGTATTCGGAGGGTGTTTGCGTCGTCAAGGTTATGCAGGACGGTACTTATACCAAGCTGAATATCGGACATGCACGTATGAAAAGCGACGTTCTTTCCGTGGTAGTCAACGAAGCTATGGCGGCGGACTACACGTTCGGGCTTTTGCCGTCGCAGATGCTGTTTTTTTACAAGAACAGTACTTTTGACGGTACGAGGATAGCATTTGCTAATGCTTCACAGTATGCCTCTTATCTCGGTCGACTGTTTTTGCGAGGTGCGGTAATGTGCGTTTTGGCAATAATCATTATTTATGTGATGAGTCGATTTATGGCGCGCATTTTTATTCGCCCTGTTGAAAAGGCGTGGAGTCAGCAGCAAAACTTTATTGCGGACGCGTCGCACGAACTGAAAACGCCGCTTACCGTTATTCTCGCAAATACAAATATTTTGCAGGAGCATAAAGCCGACACGATCAACAATCAATATAAATGGATAGAGAGCACGCAGGTTGAAGCCAATCATATGAAGGAGCTTGTCGACAAAATGCTTATTCTTGCCAAGTCCGATAATATGAAGGTAAATAACATGTTTTCGGATGTCGATATGTCGGAGCTTGCAACCCGCCTTTGTCTGCAGTTTGAGCCGATTGCTTTTGAAAACGGTGTTGTTCTCAACACGGATATAGATGACGGCATTGTTATACACGGCGACCAGACATCTCTGAATCAGATCATGCATATTTTGGTCGATAATGCGGTGAAATACGCGGGAGACAGCGGCGAAATATTCTTTTCGCTTAAACGCAGATCCGGAGGATGTATACTGTCTACACGCAATCCCGGTGTAACAATACCGCAGGAGGATATTCCGCATCTGTTTGAGCGTTTTTATCGTTCCGATAAGGCACATACCGCCGGAAAAGGGTACGGCTTGGGTCTTGCAATATGCAAAAATCTGGCGGAGCTTCACAATGCGCAGATTTCTGTTTTGAGTGACGAGCACAACGGAACCGTGTTTACCGTTACATTCTCGGACGGCAAGAAAAAGATCATAGGGTTGACGATATGACGGATATTGAAAAAGCACGAGCACTGCTGTTATCTGAAAAAACAACGATCGCACTGTGCCGCGGAGAGGATATACTGACATCCGAAAAACGCGGTATCGCGCCGATGCTCGGATTTATAAAAGACGGTGTTGACCTTGACGGTTATTCGGCTGCCGACAGAATAGTCGGAAAAGCCGCGTCGCTGTTGTTTGTGCTTGTCGGTATTAAAAACGTGTATGCCGAGGTGTTGAGTGAAAGCGGAGTTGCCGTTTTGCATGCAAACTCAATACCGTATTCATACGGGACGCTGTGCGACAGGATAATAAATCGCGCAAAGACGGGAATCTGCCCGATGGAGCAGGCGGTTGCGGGCACGGAATCCCCGGAGGAAGCCTATGCCGCACTTGTAAAAAAGGTTGAGGAACTGCGAAACGGAGGGACACGATGAAATATCTTATAGCGTCCGATCTGCACGGGTCGATGAAATATTGCAGCAGCCTTTTGGACAGGTTCGGGGACGAATGTGCC
Source organism: uncultured Eubacteriales bacterium (assembly GCA_900313475.1). Taxonomy (GTDB): domain Bacteria; phylum Bacillota; class Clostridia; order Oscillospirales; family Acutalibacteraceae; genus RUG806. The sequence continues at coordinate 3,047 of OMRJ01000068.1, forward strand.
GATAAAATTATTTTTCTCGGCGATGTCCTTTATCACGGTCCGCGAAACGATCTGCCCGACGGCTATGCGCCGAAGGAGGTCGCGTCGGCGCTGAACGGCATTGCCGGCAAAATTGTTTGCGTGCGCGGAAACTGCGACTGCGAGGTCGATCAGACGGTGCTTGATTTTCCCGTGCTCGCCGAGTACGGTGTGTTGCTCCTTAACGGAAAAAACGTGTGGATAACGCACGGGCATAAGTTCAACAAACAAACGCCGCTTCCTTTCGCAAAAGGCGATATTCTTTTGCACGGGCACACTCATGTTCCCGTTAAAGAGGACTGCGGAGATTTTGTATATTTAAATCCCGGTTCGCTCTCTATACCGAAAAACGGCTCCGACAGGTCGTATATGACCTATTCGGACGGTGTTTTTGAATGGAAAAAGCTTGATTCGGGCGAAGTCTATATGAGTTATAAACTATAACATAAACAAAGAGGAGAAATAAGATGAGTTACTGCGAAGCAAAAGAAAAATACGCAAAGAACGGAGTCGATACGGAGCGCGCAATTGAGCTGCTTAAAAATATTACATTGTCGGTGCACTGCTGGCAGGGCGACGATGTTACCGGTTTCGACCGCAAACAGGCACTTTCGGGCGGAATACAGACAACCGGAAACTACCCCGGCAAGGCGCGCACTCCCGATGAACTTAAAGAAGATATCGACAAGGTTTTTTCGCTCGTTCCGGGCAAAAAAAAGCTGAATCTTCATGCGTCGTACGCTGTTTTTGCCGACGGTGAATTTGCAGACAGGGACGAACTTCGTCCCGAACACTTCGCCTATTGGGTGAAGTTTGCGAAAGAGAGGGGAGTGGGAATAGATTTTAATCCGACTTTCTTTTCGCATCCCATGGTTAAAGACAACCTTACGCTTTCTTCGCCCGATGAGGAAGTCAGACACTTCTGGGTAGAGCACGGCAAGAGATGTCTTGAAATTTCGGAGTACTTCGCCGAGGAAACCGGTTTTCCGTGCGTTATGAATATATGGATTCCCGACGGATACAAGGATATCCCTGCGGACAGACTGGCTCCGCGCGCACGCTTCAAAAAGAGCCTTGACGAGATACTGAGCGTTCCCTATGACCGCAGCAAGGTCTATGTTACTCTTGAGTCAAAGGTGTTCGGCATCGGTCTTGAAAGCTACACGGTCGGGTCTGCCGAATTTTGCATGAATTATGCGGCGTGTAAGAGGATAACGCCGCTTATGGATAACGGTCATTATCATCCGACGGAGCTTGTTTCCGACAAGATTTCGTCAATGCTGTTGTTTAACGAAAAAATAGCGCTTCACATTACACGCGGCGTCCGCTGGGACTCCGATCATGTTGTTATATTTGACGATGAAACAAGAGAGATATGCAAGGAGATAGTCAGAAATAACGCTCTCGACAGGGTGTTTATCGCAACGGACTATTTCGATGCATCTATAAACCGTATTTCCGCATGGGTAACGGGACTTCGCAGTGTGCAGAAGGCTCTGCTCTTTGCATTGCTTCAACCCGAAAACACGATGAAAGCGCTTCAGGCGGAGAGCAGATTTACGGAGCTTATGGTTCTGTCGGAGGAGATGAAGGTCATGCCGTTCGGTGATGTGTGGGAGGAATACCTCAACCGCGAAGGCGTGTGTTCCGACTTTTTTGCGGAGATCAACGCGTACGAGAATAACGTTCTTTCAAAGCGTGTATAATTATTTTCGGTGTTTTTTCGAACGGAAGACCGGAAGATGCTTGCGAAAAGAGTAAAAAAGCACGGTAATTGTTACTGCGGCGGGAATGCCGTTTGTGATGTCGGTCTGTGCTTTTGATATATCAAAATCAGGAAAGGTGAGTTTTTTATGAACAGATTTGTTTTGAACGAGACTTCTTACCACGGCGCGGGAGCAATAAAAGCTATCCCGAAGGAAATTAAAGCGCGCGGCTTTAACAAGGTGTTTCTTGCAACGGATCCCGATCTTATAAAGTTCGGCATTACGGGGAAGGTCTCCGCTCTCCTTGATAAAGCGGGAATCGAATATTCGGTTTATTCCGATATAAAAGCCAACCCTACCATAGAAAATGTTCAGCACGGTGTCGAAGAATTTAAAAAGTCCGGAGCGGACTGCATTGTTGCCGTCGGCGGCGGCTCGTCGATGGACACTTCAAAGGCAATAGGCATTATAATCGCGAATCCCGAATTTGCCGATGTCCGTTCGCTTGAAGGTTTTTCAGCGACCGTAAAGCCCTGCGTCCCGATAATTGCCGTTCCCACAACAGCCGGCACCGCAGCGGAGGTCACCATAAATTATGTTATTACAGACGTGGAGAAAAAGCGTAAGTTTGTATGCGTTGACGTTCACGATATCCCGGTCGTCGCGGTAGTTGACCCCGAAATGATGAGTTCAATGCCGGCATCCCTTACGGCTGCTACCGGTATGGACGCACTGACTCATGCCATAGAAGGTTATATTACAAAGGGCGCATGGGAGCTTTCGGATATGTTCCATCTTAAGGCTATCGAGATTATCTCAAAGAATCTCAGAGGCGCAGTTAAGAACGAAAGTAACGGTCGGGAGGGTATGGCTCTCGGTCAGTATGTTGCCGGAATGGGATTCTCAAATGTCGGCTTGGGTGTCGACCACTCGATGGCGCACACGCTTTCCGCTTATTATGACACTCCGCACGGTAAGGCATGTGCAATACTTCTGCCGGCAGTAATGGCATACAACGCCGAATATACAGGCGAAAAATATAAGGACATTGCAAAAGCTATGGGTGTTGA
>OMRJ01000313.1 GCA_900313475.1 uncultured Eubacteriales bacterium
CTTACTGTCATAGATCTTATCCTCTTCCTGCCCCTCTTCTGGCCCTTCTATATCCAAGAGCCACCAGCCGGAAAAGCAATAGTGTACACCTTCTACATCAAAGTTCACAGCATGAAAGTCATCTTGAAGTATAGCATCAACGATATCTTTCCCGCTTTCCGTATATTTTCTTTCAGACCTGTCTTCCATATAGCCTTCTCTCCTCCTGTTCTATCTCTTTCCTGCATCTTTCATAATATCTGCAGGTAACACAGCAGCCTCTGCACATATTCTTTCTTCGCAACCAGAACCTTATTCTCTCCAGCATTTCCGGCTCCTTTCTCCCCACGATCATGAGGACAAGTTATACAATCTTCCGTTAATTATCCTACACACGCTCTTTTATCTGTCTTTATTTTCTGCTTTGCACTGATAAGCCTTAATGTATTAGCCATAATAAAGTAATCATACTTTTTCTTTATTCTTTTATATTGTTTCTTCTCCTTTAAAGTCTTTCTCGGATAATTATCAATGTTGTTTAGCTGTCTCAGCCTGAAATCATCATGACTTTTAATGTATTTAATGAATTTCATCAAAGTCTGTGAATGCCCGGCATCTTCCTGTAAATGGAATTCACTCGTAATATACCTCTCAGGATTCTCATCATCTGGGTAAAAGTTTCCATGATAAAGTACAAATGCAGTATGTTCGCTTGAATAATTGATCTTCCAATACCCTACTTCCGTAAGTATAATCAGGTCATCTCCTATAAGCATATGCTTGATATTGGCATCCCCTATAAAGTTATCAATACCCTTAATCTCACAATCGTATTTATAACCTAAAGAGAAGCAGTACTTGCAAGGTCTGTAACCCATAATTACAAAATCCTTGAAATCATTCTTTCTCGTGCATTTGTTACAATATCTTATCTGATTAACATACATGCAGCTTTTTCTGTGAAACACCTTTGATTTTCCATTTTTGCTGATAACGTAGCTCATCCAGTTCACCTCTTTTTATAGGAATTCTAATTTCTAATCATATGATATTTCTTATGCTGTCCCATAATCTTTCCATCTCCAGAGGGGATGTCCCTGTTACCATTCATTCCATAACCAGATTATCTTCTCGTAACCATAATAAAAGCCCTCATTACGAGGGCTTCTGTGAAAAACAGCGATGCAATTTTCACTGTCTTTCGTGGGGTGTGGTGCAAGCCGGCAACCTATTCATACTACCGGCTTACAATCTATATATTAATTTTATGGGGAGGCTGATTAATCGACTTACAGTCTGTCATACTCTGCCTTTACATTTCCTGCTGTTGCTCCGACCTGTGCCATTGCACGGTTAGCTGCTTCAAAATTGCTCTCTCCCTTAAAGGAATACTCATAACCGAACATCATTGATACGAAACCTGCAACAAGTGCAAATCCTACTGAAATATTGATGATGATAAGAGCTACGAGAAGAGGGATGCTTGCAACCTGATTTCCATTCTTTGAAATTGAAATACTGTTATGTGTAAGGAATCTTACAGCCTTTCTTACGAATTCTCCGACTGCGCTTCCTGTTCTCTCACATCTTGCCTTGCACTCTGCTCTTCTTGCTGCTCTCTCTGCTTCCTTCTTTGCTGCTGCAGCTGCGATCTCTGCTTCTGAGATAGGTGCAAATCTCGGATCTATGTTCTTTCCTGAAATATTCTTTGTAACCTTTCCGAGCTTCTCAAGATATACCATTGAATCTACCATCTCGCCATCACATGCTCTGAGTGCGTTTCTTGCATCCTCGAATGATGCTCCTGTGATCTCTACTAACTTCTCAACCTTTGCGAATTCTTCCATTTTATTTTCCTCCCATATGATCTGTTTTATTCCTGCTCTCTCTGGAGCTTTTCTTCATCTGATGGGTAAATAATACATTTTCAAGATTAAATGGTCTTTTAACGAAGATTAAAAGTGCATTAAAGATTTAGCTGTCTTTCCTGTAGCCAGTTTGTCTTTATTCATTTAGACAATCTTGAAACTGAAAAGCCCTCCATACGGAGGGCTGAGGAGAAGAACAGGATATGCTACAATCCCTTTCTTCTGAGGGGATGTTTCAAGCCGACAACCTAATCATACTATCGGCTTTTTTTGTATGGTTTATTGGTGAAGGTTTTGAAGAAGTCTTTTTATCTATGACTGTACTATAAATCCCGAAACTTAAATGAACATTAAAAAAGAAAAAAGTTTTCGAGAACATAAAAAAGCCCTCATTACGAGGGCTTTCAAGGACATAAGCAGGATGGTAGGTTCCCTGCTTTCTGTGGTGCAATGCCGTTAACCCATTCAATATAACGGCTATGCTTTATATAAATCCTTTATGGGGAGGTTTAAGAAGCTTTTCCATATATTTTTTTCCTTTGATAGATATATCATACACTATACATATGAATATGTCCTATAGCCCGGATTAAGTCTATATTAAAGTTATCTTTAGAAGAGTTCATTTTCTGAACCTCTTCACTTCCTTTATATAGTACCCTGTTTCCAGCATATTTCCCACTGCCAGAACTGCAGCGGGCATGTTAAAAGCTGTAAGGATGGCAGAGAGAACGACCACATTCTGCAATATGACATAAAACGCCCGCCTTTCATAAAGCGCCAGAAGAGAGAAAAAGAGATAAAGCAGCATGAAGATATACACCGCCCCGCCGCCTGTACACGCCGTACATAAAGCCGTGATCACCGCCGGTACTACCGCCAGAACGTACGCCTCTTTTCCGAACCTCATCTCTCTTAATGTCTTCCTCTTCTCTATCTCCTCCCTCCTTCTTCTCCCCCTTAAAGAGTGAAAAAGAGTATTCCTTATCGTATATTCCTCTTCATTTATATAAAGCCCTCTTTCCCTGTCTTCTCTTTCTATCTTATTCATAAGGAAAGAAGATGTGACAAGGATGAGCGATATCGCAATCAGTAACGGCATATAGTGTCTCCTTTCTGCTTTCTTACCCTTCTTGTTGGATATTTTCATTATTTTCATAAACGCAAAAAGCCCACGGGTATTCCGTGAGCCTTTCTTTTCCGGGAGGGCTTTACTTGAACGGGAGGTCATTCTCGATACCTTCAGGTATCTTGATGAACCCCATCTGTTCAGGAGTAGGTTCGGGTGCAGGTGCATTACTTCCGGCACTACTGCTGTTTTCAGAGGAGCTTCCTTTACTCTCAGCAAATTCCTGCTCTTCCACTATGACATCGGTAGTATATACCTTCTGTCCTTCCTTATTGGTATAAGAGCCTGTCTGTATCCTTCCTGTCACTGCTATCTTCACTCCCTGCTTCAGGTACTTCTCGGCAAACTCTCCGAGCTTACCGAAAGCCACGCAGCGTATGAAATCAGCTGTGCTCTCTCCTTCTTTTCTGAACCTTCTGTCTACGGCAAGAGTATATCCTGCTACAACGGTATCACTTCCGTCCTTTCCGGCAGAACGTCTTATCTCGGGGTCTCTTACCAGTCTCCCCATCAGTATAACCTTGTTCATGTCTGTCTCCTTTCTCTTTCGGTTATATCTTTTCAGGCCTTATCGGTATCAGTGCGCCACTATACCGCCTCCGACCCATTTACATGCTGCTACAAGCGTCTCGTGAA
>OMRJ01000104.1 GCA_900313475.1 uncultured Eubacteriales bacterium
GTGAGATATTTGAAACCACCGACTATATGCTGTAAAACGGAGGAAAAACAAATGGCAAATAAACTGAAAATTATTCTCTCGGTGCTTTTGGTCGTGCTTATCGCAACGGCTGCCGTGGTGTTTACGGGCGTGCTTGACATAAATAAGCGTATCAACAAGCCTACCGAACCCGATAACAGCGCGAACGGACTCGGCACCGATTACAGACAGACCTACACGGTCGACACCGCCGTGTCACTTCCGCTTATGAGCACCGATTTTGAAAACATTTTCTATACGATGACAAAGCAGGGTGAGGTTAAGTTTTATCAGGCTGTCGGAGGTGTGCTGACACAGATACCCGAAAGCGGCAGCTTCAAGGTTACGGCGGAGTGCTCGTCACAAAAGCTTCCCGCAGTCATTCACTATCTTGAAAAGGACGGTCACACCGTAGGCTACGGACTGTTCACGAACATTCTCTATCCCGATGTGCTTCTCTATGACTATGCTTTCTTCAAGGTCACGGACATGTTTGAGGGCTTTAAGGACGACAAGGGTACGCTTCTCATGATGCTTGATGTCGACAACAAGCGTTTTTATAAAGAAGACAAGGTCTACAGCGAGATATTCTATCTCTATTCCGATCATACAAGCAAATATTTTCTCTCCGAGGATCAGCGCACCGTCGCAATGGACGGCAAAACGAAAACGGATTACAAAATGTTCACAAACGATATTCTTTCGCAGGGCGATAACAAGAACGTTCTGTTCTTCTCGTCGCGTTACTATGTGTCGTATGACGAGAGCGGTCTGGCGGATATATTCACGAGCGGCGGCAGCGGAACAAATGTCGATAACGTGAGATACGCTTTGAATGTGGCATCCCTCAATTTTTGGCGCAGCGGATCCGATACATATTATTTTTCAAAAAATTATAACGATAACAGCTTCAGCCTGTTCCGTTCCGACGGCAAGGACACGACAGAGATAAAAAAATTCAGCGGCGATATCAAAAAAGACTATCTTATTTCGGGAGAGTTTATTCTCACAAAGTCTACGGGCGAGGTTTACAACTGCGTTTCGGGACAGTCGCTCGGCATAATATATTCGTGCTTCAAGAGCGGATTCACAGCCGACCTGTTCACAATGAGCAAAAACGGAAAGTATGCCGTTATTCGCGGTGTTAACGGTGATAATGTGCCCGCGTGCGGCATTATGGACTTCGATTCAAACAGGATAACGGCGTATGAAGACAGCGTGTTTGCTTATATAGCGAATGTACATGCTCTCAACGACGGCTCCGTTTACATTTCCGCAGCGACAGGCGAGAGTGCTTCCGCATTCTATCAGCTTATCAAAAAATAAAAAACCGGAACTGCCGTCGGCATGATTTGTCACGCTGCGGCAGTTCCGTCTTTCTCGTGAGAAAACAAACGGCAAAGGAGAAAAAAACAATGAAAGAAAACCGAAAACTGTTAAAAGAAGTTCTCAAGGATATACGTCACGACATGACCGACGAGGAAGTGCTGAATTTATTGGTTGACAGTAAAATATCGGTCGATCCGTCAAAAGAAAAAATTACAATCGGTCAGAAAGCCGCGGACTCCATTGCGAAATTCGCGGGCAGCTGGGCGTTTATATTCTCTTTTACCGGTGCGCTTGTTTTGTGGATGATTGTTAATGTTCTGCTTGCCGCCAAGGCGTTCGACCCGTATCCGTTTATACTTCTCAATCTGGTGCTCTCCTGTGTCGCTGCGATTCAGGCGCCTCTTATAATGATGAGTCAGAACAGACAGGAAGAAAAAGATCGCCGCCGCGCCGAAAACGACTATAAGGTTAACCTTAAGACGGAAATTATGATTGAGGACATATACGATAAGGTGAACGCTGTTCTTGCAAGGCAGACGGAGCTTGAAAAGATAATCCGGGCAGAGGACGAAGCCGACTCCGATAAAAAGAAAAAGCAATAAAAGCACATATTCACGATAAAAAGGGGCTGTAAAAAACCGAGTTTTTACAGTCCCTTTGCAGATAACAGGAAAAAAGATAAAGAACGGACAAACCGAGCAAAATCAAGGCTTCAGACTTGGTTTTGTTTGCCCGAGGGCGTACAAAGGCACGTCGGGCGGCGAAGTTTGTTTGCGGTATAAAACAGACGCATGCTTAAAACTTATGCGGTTATCGCAGTCTTCGGATCTTGCAATTTTGTTAACTTATCCTGCAAAAACGTTGATTTTTACTGTTTTATATGTCCGTCGCTTTTTTTGCGTTCCTTTTTAAGCGAAAGATTATTTTTCTCGAAAACAAACCGAGTGAGCCGGCACTTTTTATGCACCGATGTGAAGTATCACCGTTGCCATAGCAAAATATATGAGCAGCGATAAAGCGTCGACTATTGTGGTTATCAGCGGGCTTGACAGCACTGCCGGATCTGCGCCTGCCTTTTTTGCAAGCTGCGGAAGGATCGACGCGATGACCTTTGAGCATATTGTCGCGGCAAAAATCGTAAGGCCGACGGTTAATGCGACCGTAATGCTGACGGTTTCGTTTTTTAGGAGAATTCTGTCAATGAGGAGCAGTTTCATTACGGTTGCCGCAAAAAGCGTTAAGCCGCACAAAAGTGAAACGCGGAACTCCTTAAAAACGACACGGAAAAAATTCCTGAATTCAATTTGCCCGAGAGATATGCCTCTGATAACGGTGACGGCGGTTTGGCTGCCGGAGTTGCCGCTCGTATCCATTATCATCGGGATGAATGCGGTAAGTACCGGAAGCGCCGCGAGCGATGTTTCATAATTTGAAATTATCATTCCCGTGAAAGTTGCCGACAGCATGAGAAGCAGCAGCCACGGGATGCGCGCCTTGTAAAACACAAACGGCGAGGTTTTAAGATAGTCGGTGTCGGTGGGCGCTACAGCCGCCATCTTTGCGAAGTCCTCCTCGGTTTCCTCCTGCAATACGTCGATAGCGTCATCGACGGTTATGATACCGACAAGCCTGTTTTCGTTGTCGACCACGGGCATCGCGATAAATCCGTATTTTGAGAACATAAGAGCTATCTGTTCCTGATCGTCAAGCGTGGAAACGGAGATGACGTGATCGGTCATTATGTTTTCTATCATGTTCTGCAGAGGGGAGAGAAGCAGATCCTTTGCCGTTACAAGACCTATAAGACGGCTCTTGTCGTCGGTTACGTAACAGGTGTAGATAGTCTCCTTGTCAATGCCGACCTTGCGGATAAGGTCGAGAGAATCCTCCACCGTGTAGTTTTTTTTCAGACGGACAAACTCCGTCGTCATGATGGAGCCTGCCGAATCTTCCGGGTATTTCAGCAGTTCGTTTACCGCCTTCCTCATTTCGGGCGTGGCGGTTTTGAGAATGCGCTTAACGACATTTGCGGGCATTTCTTCGATGATATCCGCCGTGTCGTCGTAATAAAGCTCGTCGAGAACATTTTTAAGCTCCGCGTCGCTGAATGCGTTTATAAGGAACTCCTGCATATCGGGATCCATCTCGACGAAGACCTCCGCCGCAAGCTCCTTCGGCAGAAGACGGTAGATGATAACGCCCTGTTCGGGTGTGACTTCGTCGATGATTTCATTTATATCCGCCGCGTTTTCCTCATGAATGAGGTCGTGAAGCTCCGCAAATTTGCGCTCATCAATGAGCGCGAGAGCCTGCTCGACAAGGTTTGTCACTTTTTTCATTTCCATTGTGTTTTCCTCCTTTTGTTTTTTTTACGTTCCCTGCGGGGACGCGCTTCAACAGGGGAGTTAACACAAATAGGGACGCCGTTTAAACGAATATATCCGTTGAGCGGGAACCGACGGCTGAAAAAACCGTCGGACGCATACTCAAAGGAACATCGTCCGTGTTTTCGGTGCACTTACTTCGGCCGCCCGAATTCGTGCAACTGTCGCCTGTATCCATAAGCTCAACTCCTTAATTCATATTGTCGGAAATCCGACCTTACTATTATACTACCTAAATGTGTTTTCGGTCAATATTTTTTTTGTGCGTGTAAAAACAAAAAGTTTTTTCCTAAACCGCCGAATTTTATTGATTTTTCACTTTTATTGTGTTAAAATTTTTTTCGACAAATTGATATGAGGTGTTTTTTATGGGCAAGCTTAAAGACATTGACAAAAAAGCGTCCGATAAGGGCAGCGGTATCGAAACAGTGTGGCAGTTTGTGAAATTCATTGTTGTAAGCCTTCTCGCGATGATAGTGCAGTTTGCTTCTCTCAATATATTGCTGCTGCTTCCGCAGATAAAAGAGATAATATCCGACCCGTACGAGTTTTGGGTTTTTGCGTCCGACGGACTTGAAAAAAACGGACTCGGATATTTTATCGCGTTTAATATTGCGAATATCCTCGCACAGATAGTCGCTTTCTTTGTTAACAAGGAAAAAACTTTTAATTCCGGCGCCAATATTGCAGTTACGCTTCCTATTTATATAGTGTTCACAATTGCGCTTATCTGCTTCTCCGCATGGCTTTCCCCCACGCTTCAGGGGCTGTTCGTCAAGTGGGGAGTGAACGCGCAGGGCGCGGCGAACATTTCGACGATGTGCTGTTCGGCTATTCAGTTCTTCCTCTACTTCCCGGTGGATAAAATTCTGTTTCACAAAAAAGCCGAGAAAAAGGATGAAGCCCCGGCAAAATAACCTAAAGCAAAAAAAGCGTATGCGGCAGATGCTGAACCGCATACGCTTTTTATTTTTCTTCGTTTTTCTTTTTTCTCGGCTCTATCACAAATTTTTTTATGACGGTGTAAACAATCCCTACCGGAATAAGACAGATTACGATAAGTATTATTTTATCCGTCGGAAACCACTCAAACGCCGCATCACCGAGGATTGTAAAGAGAATTACCCGCCATGAGATGCCCAAAACCGAGAGCGCGGCATATTTGAGATATTTGCAGTCGGATGCGCCGTAAAACAGACTGATAAAATCAATGGGGAATGCGGGAACGGCACGGATTGTCAGCAGTACGGATGCCTTGCTTCCGAGATCCTTTTGAAGTATTTTTTGCCCCGCTTCGCTGCGCGAAAGCAATTTATGTACCGCTTCGCGGCCGAGAAAGCGACCGAGCAAAAAAGTGGCGGTCACTTCGATGAATATCCCCGCAAGGTTGACGAACACGGCATAGAGGGGGGATAGCACCGCTCCGACCGCGACGTATATGACAGACGCGGGAACCACAAAAACAAGTGCCTTCACAAAATACACAGCCAGTATCACCGCAGTCATAAGAGCGATGTTATCGGTAAAAGACAGCAGAGCTTTAATATCGATTTTTGAAAGTTCCTCATAGTTCACTACAGCCGCGACAAAAAGCGTGAGTGCGACGGCGCACTTCACGACCGTTAAGATAATGTCCTTTTTTTTCATCGTGCACGCTCCGTTATCTGCCGTCATCCGGCTTGTGCGGAAGCTCCACGCGGTAGATATTTTTATCGGAAATATCAATATACGGAATAAAAACGGGAGGTATTCCCGCCGATGCCGTCACAGTGCTTACAAGCGCTTTGACATAAGGGAAAAGAGCGTCGTATGTTTCAAGGTGCAGCATCTCTTTCTGCGAGCCGGGGGCAGTGGAGAAAATTGCAACGACCGTGATGTTTATTCTGAATTCCTCCGGGGCGTTTTTATCGAATACCTCGGCGGTAAATTCACCGCTGCACGTGTTGATGTTGGAATAGCCTACATTGTATGAGTATTTATGGGTCAGCTCCAGCTTTTTTACACCCTCGGTTTTGTTGACAAAATCAAGCCTTTCTATTTTATAGCTGCGCAGTTCGCTTCTGTGCATAAAAGACACTCCCTTCTGTGTTGCCGTAAAACACAACTATTGTAGCATAGGTCGGGAAAGTCTTCAACATAAATATTTTTTCTGCTTGAGATTATCAGACATCCGACTCCATATAATCGATTCCGAGATAGCATGCGTAAGCCTGCGAAAGCTTTGTGTTGCATGTGAAAACACCGAACTGCAAGCCTTTGTCGCGGAATTCCTTTATCATTTTTTTGTTGGCGACGGTGTAGTCGCAGTCGATGTCAAAACCGTATTCAAAGCATACCGTGTAGTCAAGTCCTTTTTCGAACTGCAAGCGTCCGTAGGTGAGCATTATGCGCTGATCGGGGTAAAGCTCGCGAACCTTTTTGATGTTTTCAACGTCGGAGGACTGCGGGATTATCATGTCAAGATTATAAATGCGCGCGCCCATCTCCATGACCGTTTTTACGTTATCGTATGACCAGTCGCCTTTGAGATCAAGAAAGCATATCATACTGCTTTCGCGGCAGATTTCATAATATCTTTCGAGCGTGCAGAGATACGCCTCCTCGCCGTTTATCGGGTTTACGATGGGTTTAGACGAAAGCTCCGCATACGTGGCATCGGAAACAACAAGGCTTGTGCCGTCGGTGTACTTTATATCGGAATCGTGCCATGTCACGGGAATGCCGTCCTTGGTAAAGCGGACATCCGTTTCAATGCCGTCCGAGCCGTTTTCTATCGCGCCTTTGAATGCGGCTTCCGTGTTTTCAAGGTGCTGTGTGCAGAGTCCTGTGTGTGCGATTTTCTTTATGTTCTGCTTGCCCGGGCAGCCCGAAATCAAAAAAGCCAAGCCGCAAAAGAAAATGAGCAGATTTCGTCCGATGTAGTATAGCTGATAATTCATAAAAAGCCTCTCCGTTTTTTATATTGTAAAAACATTGTAGCACTTTGCGCCTGCAACGGCAAACCGATATTGAATAAAATAAAAAATATTCGCAAAAAACAGTGACGGCAGCGCAAAAAAACAGGATAATTATATCAGTTCATTATAAAAATCTTAGATTTTTGTCTTGACAACCGAGCCGCGATATTCAAGCGCAGTATTGAGGAACTGCTCGACCGGAGGATAAGAATATCAATAGTGTGCAATCCCGCAAGAGCAGGTTTTGTTAATTTTAAACAGCTTCCAGAAAAAGAGCAAGACTCTGTAAAAAAACTTCGCAAGAGCAGACTCACTATGGCAGATGTCGGAACAGTTTTTGTTCAACGTTTTTTCGCAAGCGTCACAAATTCCGTCATTGTTTGCGTCGGTGTGTCCGGTTGCCTCAACATAGTCGCCGACATAACCGGTTCCACATTCGCAGGTATAGGTCGTATAACCTTTTTCAGTGCATGTCGGCGCTGTTTTTACAGCGGTATAGGTGTGCTCTTTTTTCGGAATTTCGATAGTCTCTTTATGTTCTTCGTTATTGATGCAAGTCCGTACCTTTTGACCGGCGTCAACGCAGCTTGCAGGCGTTTCAATCGTCCACTCGCCCCAAGTATGGGCGTCGGCATCAATCGCAAGTGCTTCGGAATAACTGTGACTGCTGTTGCGCTCACAGACATAAATCTTTGAACCGGCAGTTGTGCAGGTCGAATGAGTAACAACAGGCTCGCCGTAATCATGGTTGCTTGTGTTAATTTCGCCGTATGCCGCAAGGCAGATTTCGCAAACCGCCTTGTTTGTGCAAGTTGCCTCACCACCGACACAATTGGCTGTTTTGGAGTGAGAGTTGTCTGTCATGCAAGTGCAGGTATGTGTTCCGTTGCCATTGCTCTCCCATTTCCCCCAATTATGAGTATGTTCTTCGGCTTGTTTTGCATAGTAATAAGTCACGTTCAGACCTTTTGAGGTTACCGTTTGGTCAAGTCCATCCGCTCTGACGAAAGTATAGCCGTAAAGCGGAACAGGGTGCGTCGACCCATCAAATTTTGTCCCAACAGGAACAGGAATCTCCGCACTGTTAGTATTAGGAATTTGGCTACCATCCTCTAAGCAATATTGAATTGTAACATTAGCATAAGTTTGATTTTCCGTATTGTCGTTGGCAAGGACATTGCCTTTTTCGTCTGTCACTTCAAAGGCGACGTAATCTCCGTCTTTCAAAGTGACATCGGACGGTATTTGATAAATCATAGAACAGCTGAGCAAACCGGAATTGAAGTTGCTGCCGGTATATTCAAGTGCTCCCTTGGGCCAGAAATTACTTTTTTCGCTCCATAAGGGATAAGGAAAGTCTCCGCTGCTTCAAGTTTGCTGCCATCGGTCGTGGCAGCAACACTGCCGTCCGCTCGACTTATCCACAACTTCATAGTAATAGAACGCTCCGTAGTATCCGACAGATTTTGAACAATCGTCCTTAGTTCTATCTGTTTCCCCGCCATAGAATTACCGAATCTGTTTTTGCTTGAACCGCTAAGCAAAACGCCGCTGCGGTAACTGTCAAATTTATTGTATCCGTAGTATGACGTATCCTTAAAATCTGACAAGCTCGAATATTGCCCCGTATACTCTTTCACTTCAGGAGCTGCCACATAAAGATTTTTGCCTTCGATAAGTTGAGACAACTTTTTGTATCCTTGCAACCTGCAAACTTCACAGAACGAATAGTCAGTATCTCGCATCAAACACTCAAAACCGGAATTATACGCTTTCTGAGTATATGTTGACGGGCATGTATAGGTTTTTCTAAAACCTAACATCTGTTTCCACTTGACTTTCTCCGGATCGTGAGTATATGCAACGTTAAGTGATATTAAATCAGATTGCTCGGCTACGCTGTCCATATACTCATCTCCCAATCCAAGCAATCCATGACCAAGTTCGTGTGCAAAAGTTTGAGGCGCACGATAGCTGTCAGACGGAGTTATAAAATAATGAAATCCGAATTTCAAGTTGGTGTATGCGTCTCCAAAGTTGCGACTTGTGTTGACGAGCAAAGCAAATTGACTGATATAATTGTGAACATAATAGTAAGGTGGATATTGTTCATCATCATTCCAATGATATGTATTAGGCTCGGTTTTGTTAGGAATATGTGCATCATGAATTTTTTCAATAAATTCGGGTCCTATGCAACGCTCAAAAATATGGTTTTTCCAAACGTTACCGTTTATATTTCCCGATATTGACGAGGAATTATTTGAACCTACAACTACATCAAAAAAAGTGCTTCCTTCATTTTCAAAACTCGATTCTGATGCGGTACAAAGCGCATAGACGTTAAAGCGGTCGGCATAGCTCCGATATGGCTCGTATTGCATAGCACCGCTCCAAACTCTTTTTGCATCACCAATAAATTTTTGCTGCTGACTCTTAGTATATCCTTCACCGCAAATGATAATTACCATATTTTCCGTATCGCTTCGGGTCTTCTGGATTGTATAAACGGGAATTATGGGTTCTGCATATTTGCCATCCTTAGAATAATATGGACCAAGGTTGAGTTTAAGACTGTTTTCTACGTCTATATCCCAATCTTGATTTGGATCATCCTCCGGTTCAGCAACGGTGTAATCGTTTTCAATTTTGTCAGGAGCAGAGCCTATATATGGGTTTGCCGCCGTTCCGTCGCCACCGGTTGTTACATAATAATCGGCATCGAGATAAAACGCCGGTCTGACTCCGATATATGAAACATCAGGCGACTCGCGACCGACAGTTCCGTCAGATTGAACGTAACGCATATCGTGGTTGCAATCAGACACCGGTGTTCTGAGCCAATATGGCCATTTTGTTCCCTGATCGTTGGCGGCGATATAATATGATCCGTGTTTTTTCCAAATGTTGTTAACCTGTTTGACATCAAGAAGGAATACTTTCTCGGTCGAATTTTCATAATATGCACTGTCGAAGTTTCCTGCAACATTTTCGATATCATAATTTAACTCCAAATCAGAGCGGGCATCCCCCTCGTAAATTCCTTGCTTATATTCCGGATGAGATACGAGCGAACGTTGCGTCACTGTTTTCACAGCGGCTATTTCGACCTTTGAAAATTCATTCAAAAAGCCTGCTTTATCGTCATAACTATTGCCTTTGACAGAATTGCTCTTTGGAGGATTACCGCACAGCCATTTTACCTCGCCCGCAACAGCGGTAGAATTGAGCCATGAGCGCATATTGCTGTCTTTCCAATAATTGGAACCATATGAATCACGCTTATAGTTTCGACTGTGTGACTTTGACCTGTCGTTGTTGTTCGTACGTGCATCATAAGGAAGTGTATCAACTATCCTGTCAGCAAGCATAAGCGGTCCGTTTTCATCAATATCAACGCATCTCCAAATAATACTCTTTCCGTTATATTTACCTAAACTGATATAAGTTCCGATCTCAACAGTCGGAGTTGTTTCTCCTTCCGCTGCCGAAACGGGTATAACTGTCACCACCATACATAACAGCAACAGCACGGTCAACAATTTTTTCATGTTATCACTTCCCTTTTTTTGAATTATTTCTTTTGTTTGACCTATTTGATTATATATTAAAGTCAAATGAACAAATTTCCCTCCCCCAAAAAAAACAGGTTTTTTTACAGAAAAACTGTGTTTTTCCACAGAATCGGCGGGATCACCTTCGTTTTCTGCAACGGCGCGGAGGTCAAGGACTGAGAATAAGATACAAGGTCGCAAGGTCGTTCGCATTTTTGGGTGAACGGGTTTTGCGGCCTTTCTTTTGCGCTCTTGAGGAATAATTAAAATGTGCACACCCCTTTTGCCGGAAATGCACACCCCCGACTAAAATCTGCACACCCCTCGACCTTTCGTTAAAAAGTGTTATGGAAGAAAACGCAAAAGGCTCCGCAGCGACCGTTTCCGGAACGCCACGAAGCCTTATATCGTTAAAAAGTATCGAAAAGCCTTGCAATTCAAGGACTTTACAAAAAGAAACCGGACACCAACCAAGATACGCATTGTATCAAAATTGGTGTCCGGTTATGTCTTTGTACAGCATATTTGATACAATGTGACCACCTGTCCAATAATGTGACCCTGCACTTGAAAATGTGACCACCACAAATGTTTCAAATATTTTTTCTTGTTCTTTAACTTTATAAATGAAACAATAAGCTTGCAAGGTCGCAAGATAAAAGACGCCAATAGGTATGTATTTATTGGTATTATTTGATACAATGTGACGATTACAATTCTATCAATTTATCGTTTTCATCAGCGTTTTGTTAGTATATGCCAAATATCATTACCTAAAAATCCACATTTGCGATAAACGCTTTCATGGTCTGTGATATTATCGCATTCGCCTGATACAGTTGCAAAATTTGCATTTAGCTTTAATATATTTAATGCTTTGCATACAAGTACAGAAGCAATTCCTTTCCCTCTATATTCCGGCAAAACCTGTAACCACTCAATAATACCTTCACCAATCTTCGTATCTAAATCACATATAATCGAGCCTACTAATTTAGTGTTATCAAAGGCACCAATCCATAGCTCCGGGAAATATACCTTTGTTTCAGTAAGACCTTTTATATAGTCGGCAGAAACAAATACATCAGTGTGCGAATATGAAGCGTTTATCATATCCGCAACTTCATTTGTTTTTTCTTTTGACAACATTTTATAGGTGAAATTATTATTTGAAAAGCCAGGAACATAATTTAGTCTGTGAATTAACCTAAAGTATTGTTTATCACTGTATTTTTCTAATAAAGTTTCATCAAAATTTTTGTTATGAATGATTTTTATATTATCAGGAATAATTATATCAGTTGCTTTCCAATATGGAATTGACAAAGCTTCGCACGGGTTTTGTTTGTATTCTTCTATTGAAATCATATTGTTAACTCCATAAAACATCTTTTCTATTTTACTTTATCAAATATATATATAACTAAGTCAATTCTTTTTGCTTCAATTATTTCTATCCCCTGGTTGAACGAGGATTTATTTCTTTGCTGAAGAGACAAAAAAACAGGACACTAAAAATTGTATCATTTTTAGTGTCCTATGGTGGTACGGATGTTCATAAGGGATTTAATAAACACACCGGAACGTACAATCATATTTCAAAAAGCGCACATTTTTTAATAGTCCTCTTTTGCGGTACAATGTATTTGCAAAGGAGGATTTTGCATTATGAAAGTTAAAGATGTTAAGCACAAAGTAACCCTTGATGATTTTGAGCACCGCCTGCTCGTTGGTTGTGTAAACGTGGCAAGAACAATGTATCTTGAGCAAAACAAACCGACTGAGGATGTGGATGATTTGCTTGTCAAAATCATTAAAGCACCGTCAAAGAAAGTGAGTGTGAGAGTATGAAAGATGAATTTGTAAAGAACATAGGTGTTTGGGGACAACGACACTATGCTTACTTGAAAAAGCACAGCCCGACCGTTATCAACGTCATGCGAATGAACGGAACACTCGAACAGTACATCAAAGACATTGACAAAGATGCAAAGGATATGTTCGATAAGCTGGTAAAACAATTGGCTGATAGTGAAGGCATCAACGAAGAACTGAAATCCGCCAATGAAATAGATTGGATTCGTTCTATGAACAGCATCCGCAACCGTGCGGAAGAAATCGTTCTCAGCGAGGTGATTTACAACTAATAAACAGCGGAGCCTGAAATACGGCTCCGCTTCCGCTTATTGTTTCTCCAATTTCAATATTTGAAAAAAAGACACTTTTCGTTTCGTAGAAAATAAAGTGTACTATTTTCAAGCGACACTTGATTTTTCGTAGAAAATAGTATATAATAAAATTGTTTTAGTAGAATTGCAATTTTCTATGAAAGGTTATGCTTTATGAAACGTCCGGATTATCTGAATCAAATACGAGGCAATATCGAAAAAGCCGAAAACGGTTCGGTGTTTGTTTCGACAGACTTTACCGATATAACCGATAAGAAAACGGTGAATATGGGGCTTATTCGCCTTGCGGATGAGGGCTTAATAAAAAAGATATTGTTCGGCGTGTATTACAAGCCGGAGTTTAGCGAGCTGCTCGGCGAAGCCGTTGCACCGTCACCGAATAAGGTCGCTCATGCTCTCGCACGCAACTTCGGGTGGACTATTGTTCCCTGCGGAGACACGGCTCTGAATCTTTTGGGACTTTCAACGCAAGTCCCGTCTCAGTGGGTATATGTTTCCGACGGTGCGTACAAAGAGTACACTTTCGATAATACAACAATCAAATTCAAGCGTACCACAAACAAGGAAATATCAAAGGTTTCCTATAAAACAGCACTAACCATTCAGGCATTAAAAGCGCTCGGCAAAGAAAACATCACCGAGCAAGTAATATTGCGTCTGAAAAAGATATTGACCGATGAAGAAAAAGAAAAGATGTTGGCAGAGTCGAAATCTGCAACATCATGGGTTTTAGAACTTATCAAAGTGATTTGTAAGGATGAAGAAAAATGAGAGATATCGCAAGGTTAAGTGAAAAAGACAAAAAAGCGTTGTTCCACAACACTGCCGCTAAAATGGGCATGACCGATGCCATTATAGAAAAGGATTTTTGGGTATGCTTTATGCTCGATTATCTTTTTCACCGCTGTCAGTGGAAAAACAATATTGCCTTCAAGGGCGGCACAAGTCTTTCAAAATCCTATGGACTCATTGAACGCTTTTCCGAAGATATTGATTTGATTCTCGACTGGCGCGTCCTCGGTTATGAAAAGGACGAGCCGTGGGCAGAGCGAAGCAATACAAAACAAGATGTTTTTAACAAAGAAGCCGGCACGAAAACCGAAGCTTTCTTGAAAAGTGAA
>OMRJ01000182.1 GCA_900313475.1 uncultured Eubacteriales bacterium
ATCGCTGAAAAACCGAGCCTTGCGAGAAATATCGCATCCGCGATCGGGAACGAAAAAAAGCATTCGGGATTTATCACATGCGGCGAATACCTTGTAACATGGGCATTCGGACATCTGTTTTCCCTGTGTGACATAGAAGAATACACGGGAGCAGCTTCCAACGGCAGGTGGAGCATGGAAAACCTCCCATGTTTTCCGGAAAAATTCAAGTACAGACTCAAAAACGGAAAAGACAAAACGCCGGATGCCGGTGTCATAAAACAGTTTGAAACTATCAAAGCACTGTGTCTGCGCGACGATGTTGACACGGTGATAAACGCGGGGGATGCCGACCGCGAAGGCGAGATAATAATACGGCTTTGCGTTGAAAACGCCTTTGCCGGCAGTGAAAAACGCAAGCCTTTCAAGCGCCTTTGGCTGCCGGATCAGACACCCGAAACAATCAGAGCCGCCCTCTCCGACACGAAAGACGAATCCGAATATGAGTCGCTTGCAAACGAGGGATACGCGCGGACATACACCGACTGGCTATACGGAGTAAACCTCACCCGGCTCGCAACTCTTAAAACAGGCACGCTTTTACGTGTCGGCAGAGTTATAGTGCCGATCGTAAAAGCAATATACGATCGCGACAATGCAATAAAAAACTTTGTTCCCGAAATTTACTATGCGCTTGTTTCAAATGCGACAACCGACGGTGAAACCGTGGAGCTTGTGTCAAAATACAAATTTCCGAAAGAGCAGCTGTCAAAAGCACGGCGCGCCTGCGCAAAACTGAACGCGCAGGAGGCAACGGTGACCGCAAAGAAGACAAAAAAAGATACGCTTAAGCCGCCGAAGCTTTTCTCCCTGTCAAAGCTCCAAAGTTATCTCGGCAGGAAATATAAGATGAGCATGGATGTGTCTCTTGCTGCCGTTCAAAAACTTTATGAGGCAGGATATGTAACCTATCCGAGAACAAATTCCGAATATCTCGCCACCGCAGAAAAAGACAAAATAAAAAAAATTCTCGACGCCGTATCAAAAAAGGGCTATCCTGTTAAATTCAGAGATGTCAAAGCGATTTTCGACGACACCAAAATAGAATCGCATTCCGCTCTCACACCGACATACAAAATACCTTCCCCCGACGCGCTCGGTGACGATGAAAAAAAAATATACTCCGCGATAATGCGCCGATTTGCCGCCGTTTTCTGTGCGGAGGACTGTGTTGCGCAAAAAACGGAGCTTACCGTAAACGTCGGCGAATGCGAGGACTATGTGCTCAAAGGGACAGTGATACTCGTCCCCGGCTGGACAAAGTTTGAAGATCCTCCGTCATCGACAAAGGTCCTTCCGGCACTCGAAAAGGGCGACAAAGTCAATATAAACTTTGAACCGAAGGAAAAGAAAACATCACCTCCGAAGCACTACACAATCGAGACGCTCAACAATTACCTGAAGAATCCTTTTCGCGCCGAAAAAGCCGAGGCTGCCGAAAAAAACGAATGTGCCGACGGCGACGACACCGAGGATTACCGCGCCGTGTTTGAGGGACTTGAGCTGGGCACCGAAGCGACGCGTACGGGAATAATCGATAACGCGATAAAGAGCAAATACATCGAACTGAAAAAGGATGTATACAGACTGCTGCCCGGCGGCGCTTTTCTGATAGAATCTCTCACCGCAATGGGCATCAGCATGGATAAATATAAAACCGGCACACTCGGTCAGGCTCTGAAAAAGGTGTACCGCGGAGAGTTGACCGTAAACGACAGTGTAAAGCTTGCCGAAAAGGAAATTTCCGAAGTCTTTTCTTCTCCCGACAATAAAACGGGAACGGAGGACTACACGGGATTCTACGGTGAAATAATCGGCAAGTGTCCGCAATGCGGCAAAAATGTTGTAAAAGACAGATTTTCGTTCCGCTGCGAGGACAACCGTGACGGAAGCTGTACTTTTAAGATTCCCGCGGTTCTCTGCAAACGCGCGATACCTGTTCGCGCCGCAGAGGAAATAATCTCAAACGGACACTGCGAAAAAATTAAAGGCTTTATCTCAAAAGCGGGCAAACCGTTTGACGCCGCACTTAAATATGAGGACGGTAATATCAAATTCGATTTCGGGAACTGAAAAATGAATTCAAACACAAGAAAAAGCATTACGGCATATCTTATGCTCACCGCATGTATGCTTGTCTGGGGAAGTCTTGCGGTATTTGTAAAAAAAACAGCATTGACAAGCTCACAGCTTGTACTGTGCAGAGTTATACTCGGACTTGCTTTCCTCTGCGCCGTCTATTTTGCGGGACGTAACAAAACAGATCGATCCGCACTGAAAAGATACGGTATTCGTCTGCTGTTATCGGGTGTGATAATGGGGTTTAATTGGGTCTGCCTTTTTCAAAGCTACAAATTCACCTCCGTAAGCGTAGCGACACTGTGTTACTACACCGCCCCCGTGGCAGTCATTCTCGGTTCGTTTGTTTTTTACCGTGAAAAAATTACGGTTAAGAAAATTACAGCCGTCATCACCGCAGTCGCGGGACTCGTCCTGATAACGGAAACGTCGGATGGGTCGGTTACCGTCAAAGGCATTATTTACGGCCTGGCATCCGCCGCTCTTTACGCAGGGGTAACGCTTATAAACAAATCGGTAAAGGGTATTTCGGGGCTTTCGATAACAATAGTTCAGCTCATCGGCGCTGCCGTCGTCATGCTCCCGTACTCACTCATTAAAGACGGCATACCGACGGTAACAGGCGGCGCTGCCGAAGTTGTCAGCATTCTGATCCTCGGTTTTATTCACACCGGCGCGGCACTTTACATGTATTTTTCGTCGATTCAGGCACTGCCGGTAAGCGCGGTAGCCGTGATGAGCTATATCGACCCTGCGTCCGCGCTTTTCTTTGCAGCAGTGTTTTTGGACGAAAAAGCGGGACTGAACGGCATTATAGGAGCCGTGCTTATTATCGGCGGCGCCGTCATAAGCGAGTTTCCGATCGGCGGTCGAAAAAAGACCTCTCACGGTAAGGCGGCTTAAACAAAAATGAACTGTGCGTTACATAAAATCACTCTTGAGATTTTACTTTCCCGTATAACACTGTTCTACGGATATTTTATGTAAATCGGTATTGCAGACAGACGCGCAAAATGATAGAATTTGTACATACGAACATAACGGAGAATAAACATATGAAGAAAAAGCTATCGGTTGTTACCGCTTATATTTGTCTAACCGTACAGTGCGGTCTTTTTTGTGCATTTACGCCGTATGCCGACGCACACGGCGTAAAAACACTCCCGAAAAATTTCGAAAACGCTCCCGTGTCAAACGTTGCTGCCAAAGAAAGCGCAGCCGAATTATTCGACACAGCAACCGAAACAAGCACATTACCCGTTTCTGCCGAAACTTCCGAAACAACCGACGAAAATGAAAATACGACGGAAACGCCGACTCCCCTGCCCAAAGGCGACGCCGACGGAAACGGGGAAGTAACGGTATCCGATGCTCGAATACTGTTAAGGTGCGCAATAGGACTTGAAAGCATCCCTGAAGAAAAGCTTGTGCTGTGGGACTTTAATGGAAACGGCGTTATTGACGTTGCGGACGCCCGCGCCGTTCTTCGTATAGCAATCGGTCTTCCGCCGTTCGGAGAATCAAATACGACAACGATAAATCCGGAAGAACCGACACAGAGAAAGTATGCTAAATTACTTGCAGACAAAATCATTGAGGAAAACCTTGACGCAAGCATGAAAATGCTTTGCAACGACATCGGCACACGATATGTAGGCTCTTCCGGCGAACCGAAGGCGCGCAGCGCAATCTGCAACATACTCAAGAATTACGGTTTTGAAC
>OMRJ01000259.1 GCA_900313475.1 uncultured Eubacteriales bacterium
AACCGCCTATTTACTGCGCAGTATAAACAGAAACCGTGTCGCGCCCGACGAATACTTTTTTTCTGTTGCACTTGACGGTCTTGCGGCTCTCGGCGAAAAGCAGCGCGGCGAATTTTACACGGACACGCAGGCGGACAGACCAAATAAAAACGACGGAACGCTGCCGACGTGCCTGTTTAAGCTGTACGATCACTTTTCGCTGCACGCGGCTCTCGGAGGCTTTGCCGCCGACACGGACTATGTTCTCATGATAACATATCAAAATTCAACGCCTGACGAAAAATGCGATTTCAAAATAAAAGCCAACGGAAAAACGGTGTATTCCGGCGACCGTTTCGGCGGCAGAATAAACGTGAACTACACCGCGGAAATGCTGCCCGACGGCTTCACCGCGGTCATGTACGGACTTCCGTCGGATTGCTTTGAAAACGGATGTCTGAAACTCGAAATCACGGAACCGTTTGAGGGCTTCAAGTTCGGAGAATTCAGAATCACAAAAAAAGAATACGGGGAGGACTCAATATGAAAAAGCGTTTTGCGATTCCTTTTGCGTTATCGGCAGCTGGCACGGCAGGCTTTCTCGCGGCGAAAAACTCACTGAAAAAAACGCTTGCCGACGAAACAAAAAAACGTGACCTTATCGACAAAGGCGACAGAATTGTTCAGAGGCTTGTCGGCACGCTTGCCGACAGAGTGCCGGACACCGGTATTCCGTACCTCAACCGCTATGACGACACGGGTTTTCTTGAAGGCAGCGGATATTTTCTTACGAATCCGGCGGAGAACGCCCGTTGGAATGCAGGCTTTGCCAAACACAGCATCATTCCCGACAGCGTAGAGGGCAAGCTCTATATCGGCGGATATCTCGCTTTTCCTCCGAACACCGTTTCCGGATATATCAACGACCAGCTTATCCGTGCAGCGGCTTTTGACGACGGCAGCGGGCGCGGAATAAACGTATTTGCCGTAATTGACTGTGTAGGCATTTCAAATACCGATATAAGACACATCCGCACGCTTCTTAAAGATTTCATTGCGGAGAAAAACATTTTATCCCTGAACATCAGTGCCACACACTGCCATTCGGGTATTGACACACAGGGCATTTGGGGCGATTTGACCAAAGCTGTCAGAGTCAATAAAAAAGCGGTTTCCGAAGGGCGTCCCGAAGATGCCGTAAGCGGAAAAAACAAAGAATTTATGGAATATCTGTTCGATTCCGCAGCGGAAACAATAAAAAAAGCCGTCGCAGACATGCGTCCGGGTAAGCTTGAATATACGCTTACCGACATAAATGACTATGTTCACGACAAGCGCCCGCCGTATATTATCGACGATAAAATGACGGTAATGAGATTCACTCCGGATGACGGAAGCAAAAAAACAGCCGCAGTATTCCTTGCGGCTCACCCGACCTGTTACGGCGGCAGGCAAAGAGAGGTAAGCTCCGATTTCCCGTATTATCTGTGCGACGAAATAGAGAAAAACGGCTTAAATGCGATGTTCTTCCAAGGGGCGCAGGCTGCCGTCGCGACCGACAGGGGAAAGCATGTTCCCCGGGGCTTAAGCCGTCACGGCGGAATAGAAGCCTACGGCAGAGTGCTCGGCAGGCTTGCACTTAAAAGCCTCGGCGATGATATAACGGAAATCGAGCCGATGCTCAATGTTGCGGTAACACAGACATTTGTTCCGTCCGATAACAAAATCCTCGAACTTGCGGCAAAGATGCGCCTCGTTAACAACAGCATTGCCAAAGTGTGCATGGATAATGAACCGGACAGCAAAAACTATGAACTCTATCTCGCAACGGAAGTAGGATACGCGGAGTTCGGAAAGACTCTGAAATTCGCCCTCATTCCGGGTGAGCTTTGCCCCGAACTTCTTGTCGGCGGCGTTTACAACAGTGATAAATCGTATTGCGGCACGGACTGGAAATACCCGTCCATGCGCAGCGCAGTCAACGGACATCTGACCGTCATCGGTCTTTGCAACGACACCATAGGATATATAGTCCCCGACAACGATTTCGGCAGCGTTTTTGCAAAAGACCACTACGAAGAAGCCGTATCTACAGGCAGACGCGCCGCGTCAAATATCGTGGGCGCATTCCTTCGCACCGTACAAAAAGCCGAAAAAATAAGAATTTCCGGTTCACAGATTATAAAAGAATAAAAATACGCCAGCAATCAGGAGATAATACCGATGGAAAAACATCCTGTCACAGCCGTCATTGTCGGCGGCGGACACCGTTCATTTATTTATGCGGACTATTCACTCACACACCCCGAAGATTTGAAGATAGTAGGCATTGCCGACCCTAACCGCGAAAGATGCATCATTGCGTCGCGAAAATACGGTTTTTCGGAGGAATTCTGCTTTGAATCGGCAGAAGAACTCGCAAAACAGCCGAAGCTGGCAGACGCAGTAATAAACGGCACAATGGATCACCAGCACTTCATGACCGCCGCGCCGCTTCTCGAAAAAGGGTATGACATGCTGCTTGAAAAACCGTTTGCATGCTCGGCAGACGAAATGCACCGTCTGCTGTCAATTGTCAGAGCGCACGGGAACAAGGTCATGGTGTGTCATGTTCTGCGGTATGCAGATTTTTATCTTGAAATAAAGAAGCGTATACTTAACGGTGACATCGGCGACATCATAAACATTCAGACCGTTGAAAACGTAAGCTACCACCACCTCTCAACGTCTTATGTCCGCGGTAAATGGGCAAATTCGGACATTTGCAAAACAAGCATGCTGCTTGCGAAAAGCTGCCATGACATCGACATTATGACGTGGATGATGCTTCCCGTAAAGCCCGAAAGAGTGTCGAGCTTCGGCGGAAAATTTCAGTTTCGTCCCGAAAATGCACCGAAGGGAGCAGGCACGCGCTGCCTTTCCGACTGCCCGTATGTCGACACCTGCCGTTATTCGGCAAAGGACATGTATCTCGGTCACCCGGAAAGATGGGCATTTTACGCATGGACGGAATTTGAGGGACGCGACAACGTCACATATGAAGAAAAAGCGGAAAGCCTTCGCACGACGAATCCATACGGGAGATGCATCTATAAGTGCGACAATAACGTTGTAGACCATCAATCCGTGCTCGTCGAGTTTGAAAACGGGGCAACCGGAACACACAACATGATCGGCGGCACGGCTTCGTCGGGGAGAAGCATACATATCACGGGGACAAAGGGTGAAATATTCGGCGACTTTGAATCGGGCAGATTCACGGTATCGCTCATCGCAAACGGTCATCCCGACGGCTGTGAAAAAATCGAGGTTGACACATCAACCGGCGAAGGACACGGCGGCGGCGATGAAGCTCTCATTGCCGATTTCACCGACTTTGTGCGCACGGGTGAGCAGTCCGTTTCGTGCACATCGATCTACAACTCCGTTGAGGGTCATTTAACCGTTTTCCTTGCAGACAAATCACGCGAGGAAGGCGGAGCGCCGCAGGTGTGCGACTACACGCTCTACTGACGGCAATAAAAACCGCGGTACTTCGAGTCAAAAAGCTTTCTTCCCCTCAAATCCGTCAAAATCAAGTAATATGTCTGATTGAAAATAATATTACTTCACCTTGTAGACATGCAAACAAATTACATACGGTTTGTCGGAGAACTAACAATTTCATCAAAGCTTGTCCGTTGCCAAAATACGGAATTATCCGTTACAATCTCCCTATCAAATACAAAAGGAGCAAACCGTATGACCGAAAACAACAACAAGCTTACATTTTTTGCAAAGCCCGCAAAGGGTAAAATGACAACTCTGTTTGTCGTTTTTCTGTGGATAATTCTGTGGAATGTCATCTATCAGATAATCCATCCGCACCTTCACGATTCGCCCCTCATGATAGAAAACTGGGCATTCTTCATCAGCGTTACCATCTTCTTTATGCAGGAAGAACTCACCCCGAAGCAGCGCTTCTGGCACACGCTTGTAGGCGGCACCGTAGGACTTCTCATTGCCGCGGGAGTGGTAGTCGGCTGCAAACAGCTGATGGCGCTCGGTCTTTCACACACGCTCGCAATAATTATTCTGCTCATAATCGCAATCGCCATGCTTATCCTTCTTCATCCCTACATGCCGATGTTCTTTAACAATGTCGGTTTCTGCTATTTTATTGTTTCGCTTGTCGATTCG
>OMRJ01000063.1 GCA_900313475.1 uncultured Eubacteriales bacterium
AAACTCTGTCGGCATACGTAAGCTTGCCTGCGTTGATTTTTTTACACTGCGGCACTCTTTTTTCAATCTCGTTAATTACTTCGGACTTCTCCTTTTCTTCTCCCGACGCCGAAATGCGCGGATAAGACAGGAAAAGCCTGTCCGATGCGGCGGTGACGGCATTGTATGCAATGAGCCGCTCCTCGCCGTATATTTTTTCGGGAGTGCTCTCGATATCTATGCCGTCGGCGACAAGCTCACGCTTCTCCGCGGCACTGAAAACGCCGCCGCGCACCGAGTTTTGCGGAAAATCACCCTCCGTCAAGCCTAAAACAAACACGGCTTTAGGCTCCAAAAATCTCGTCCTGTCGGCGGTGCCTATAACAATACAGTCTATTCCTGCCGGTATTTCGCCGAGCGAATCGCCGCACAGTATCAGAGTCAACAACTCATAAAAGCGCTGCGGCGAAACGGGAGCGTCGCCGAGAGCATTGTAAAGAGCGTCCAGCGCGTCGGCGGTTTCGTTCCACACACGGGCGCACGCCATCGCCTCCTTTTCACGTCCCGCGCCGTTCAGTTCAACGGCAAGCCGCAGAAATTCTCCCTTTGCGCCGGTGTCGGAAATAAGCCCGTAAACCGCGGCGCAGCTGCTGTACGGTTCTCCCTTTCCGAGTTCTTTTTTCAGCTTAAGAATCGGCTCCGCCGCTTTTTTCCTGATTGAATTTATTTTTTCAAGCTCCGCTCTCCGCTCACCGTCAAATTCCACGCCGTAGCCTTCGGGATTGCCATTGAAATCGCTCTCCCACGCCTTGCCGTCAATACTCCACAGTGTAACGTAATTTTCAAGCAGGTCGCATTCGTCCTCCGTTATTCCCGCAACACCCGTTTTAATATACGTTAAAATGCGTTGTGTATTAAGTCCGCGCACTGCGGCTTCGACGCCGCACAGCACCATCCGTACAAGCGGAAATTCGCCGAGCGCCTTGCGTGCGTCCTCGCAAACGGGAATACCGCATTTTTTAAGCTCCGTGACAAGCGTGTCGGTGTAAATGTCGGAACGCTGAAAAACACCGATATCGCGGCAGCGGTACTTGCCGCTTTCTATAAGCTTTTTAATACACATAGCTGCGAAAGAGCATTCGTCGGCTGTATCGGCAGCTTCGTACACGCATATATTTTCGCCGCCTTTACCGAAAGAGCCGTCCTCCGCAGAAAATAAACCGTTACGCAGAAACGCAAAAACGTCTTTTTCGTCTTTTTCGCCGTCGGTATTGATTTCACGGCACACTACCCCGTATTTTGACGCACCCGTCCTCACGGCGCGCGCGTTGCGGCGGGCATGTCCGAAGGCTTCGTTTCCGTCGGCGTCGTTAAGAACCGGCACCGGAACAGAGAGAAAAACACTGTCGGCATCGGCACACAAAAGAGAGATTAAACGCGTCTGTACACCCGTAAAACCCCTGAAATCGTCAAAAAAGAGAACGCAGTTTTCAAACATCCGTTTTCCCGCAAGAAAACCGCACAAACGTGATATATTATCGGACGGCTCGGAAAACCGCTCGTTTATGAGCGCATCATATGCTGCAAAAATCAGAGATAATTCCCTTGCTTTTTTGCCTGCGCCTTCCGCACGTACGCCGCCGAGCGCCTCTGCGGACGCACCCGCCTGCTTCAATTCGTCATATGTCGACAGCAGTTCGTTTACGGTTGACGGGCGCGCGCCGTGACGCGCAAAAATATCAAGCGAATCCTTCACACTCTCCGCCGCCATGCTCATTACTACCGCTCTTGCCGCGTTCTCCGCCGGCGGCTTACGCTGTAATCCGTTTTCTTCGAGCATCTCGCAAACGAAACGCTCAAGCCCCGTGACACAGAGCGCGTCGGAATCGCGTTCGCCGAACTCAAACAGCAAATCCCTGTCGCGGTTGAAAGCAGACTGCTCGGGTACGACAAGATACACTTTTTTTCCCTCGGCAAGAAACGAAAGTATCTCTTTTTCAAGGTATTTTTTCTTCCGGTGTGTGTCTGTTCCCGTTAACAATGTGAGCAAAAATATCAGTCCTTTTCTTTAGTAAGTCTATTTTAGCAGAATCAAAGTGTCATTAAAAGTACTTTACGGCAGTGTTCTCACTTTTTTTGCGTAAAAAAACCGAAAAATTCTTCCTCAGTGACAAAGACAACATGTTTTTCTCGACGGAAAACCTCTTTTAGAAGCTGCAGTGAATGTTCGGACAGTCCTCTGTCAACACACAAAAGCTTCATCTGCCCCATTCCGCCCGAAACGGAATAAACCGAGAGATAGTAGCTTATTACGGCTGCGGGCGACCTCATTTCGCCGTCAAGTATTATTACGGTAACGGCGTTTTCTCCGCAGCGCGGACGAACGGTCAGCAGCAACAGTCGGTTAAACACTGCGCAAAGACCTATGACAAAAACCACAACTCCCAAGGCGCACATTATGTTTTTGAACATTTCCATTTCTCCGCCTCCCCTTATACACAGTATATTCAAGTCAAAAATATATGTGAAAGAACAAATTTTTGATATTATCATCAAAATACTCGGTATTGAAAAATAAAGTGATACGTTGTACAATGTGTACAGACGGCAATACCGCAAGCCGCGCCGTCTTATGTTAAAACAGACAATGAGGTGTAAAAGAATGGATAAAATAAAAGTTGTTGTTGTCGGTTACGGCGGAATGGGCGGTTATCACGCCGACAAAATCCGTAAGATGGATAAATTTGAGCTTCTCGGAATTTATGATATAAAAGATGAAAGACGCAAAGCGGCAGAAGAAAACGGAATCCGTGCATATAATTCTTTTGAGGAAGTCCTTGCGGACGACAGCGCAGAGCTTATCACATGCGCAACATATAACGACTGCCACAAAGAAATAGTAATAAGGGCGCTTGAAGCGGGCAAAAACGTTATATCGGAAAAGCCTGTCACGCTCTGCTCCGAGGATCTTGAAGAAATGATAGCCGTTGCCGAAAAAACAGGCAGGCTTTTCACCGTTCACCAGAACAGACGT
Source organism: uncultured Eubacteriales bacterium (assembly GCA_900313475.1). Taxonomy (GTDB): domain Bacteria; phylum Bacillota; class Clostridia; order Oscillospirales; family Acutalibacteraceae; genus RUG806. The sequence continues at coordinate 3,014 of OMRJ01000063.1, forward strand.
TGGGACAACGACTACAGGACGATAAAAAACATATACGATAAAAATGAGCTTGGAAAAGTGCATCAGATCGACTCCAGGGTTTACGGCTCGCGCGGCATTCCCGGCGATTGGCGTCAGGAGAAAAAGCACGGCGGCGGAATGGTGCTCGACTGGGGAGTCCACCTTCTTGACCAGATACTCATGCTCAATGAGCACAAACGCCTTGTTTCCGTCTACGCCACGGTAACACATGTCACAAACGACGAAGTTGACGACGGCTTCAGAGCCGTAATGAAGTTTGAAGACGGTCCCGAATGCCTTGTCGAGGTATACACAAACAATTTTATCGAGGCTCCGCGCTGGTATATGACGGGAGAAAACGGAACGGCGATTATCGAAGACTGGGATCTCAACGGCAGAATAGTAAAAATAAAAGACTGGGAAAAGATGGACGCCGTACCGTTTCAGGCAGGCGCAGGCATCACAAAGACAATGGCTCCGAGAACGGACGAGACAATAAAGGAATTTCCGCTTGAAAAGGTTCTCGTTCAATGGACGGATTACTACAATAATATTTATGATGTTATCCGCAACGGTGCCGCCCCGCTCATCACACACGATCAACAGCGCCGTCTGATGAAGCTTATGGAAGCAATTTTTGAGTCCGCCGAGAAAAACAAAGTTGTTTATTTTGAATAAAAAGCCGTTTTTTTTCGGTTTTTCCGTTTTTTTAGGCATATGCCGCTTGTGAACAACGCCGCAGTCTGCTATAATAACCAAATACGTATTATATTTATTTTTCGATTTTCAAATCGGCACTGCACACAGAGTTAGGAGATGCATTTTAATATGAAATTAGGTATCGTCGGCGATTCACCTGATTTTATATCTCAATGCTTCTCCATATATGCGAATATAGCTTGATGTTGGCGTGTTTTTCACATAACCAACCATATTATAACTTCATATATCTCCACACCATCCCACGCAGAAATGGTGTAAAAATGGTGTAGAGATATGAACGGATTGCGATTGTGAAAAAGTCCACTGCTACAAAAAGACCTTCTAAAATGAGCATGGCCGAGCAGCTCGGTTGTGCTCGTTTTTGTTGCTTTTCGGGGCACATATAAGCGAAAATCTTTCCTGTGTGCCGGTTCTTTTTCTTTGCCATATTGTTTTGCCTTTTTCTCTCCCTTTTGCCAAATAAAACGGTAAGCACCCCAGACGGAGTGCTTACCTTGCAAAGTTATTTCAGTCGTTATTCAGCATCACTGTTCGGCGTGACGGGGCGAAAATCTTCCTGAACACCTTCGTTCAGATCAAAACACATAGTTTTTGCGTCAGCAACCCAGAAGCCACGCACCCTATACCGCTTTCCAGGAATATAGTCCTCACCCGTAACGGCCCGCAGAGGGTCAAGCAGGTTCTTGTTGGAAATTGTTACGACACCCTTTTGCTCTCCCTTCGGCTTGGAGAATTTGAAACCCTTCGGCTCGTTGCTCTTGCACATACGGATCGCAAACACTTTCGCCTTTGCATCCAGCAGGCACAGGACATAGGCGGGATAACCCAAATCCTCAAGGACTTTCTTGGTAAAGGTTACGCCATTCTGATTCAGAAACATATCCGGGTATGCGTTGATGTTAGCGTCAATTGTTTCAAAGTTCAAAGCGGAAAAATCAAAGTTCATAATGTAAAATCCTTTCATTTCTTGGCATTTTCTGCCTCATCCACGATTTTTATAAATTCCCGGCGCTCCACAGGAGACCAGCGGGAATCCATAATCAAATAGCCTTTAAACAGGCCGTCTTTCACGCGGTGGGCGATAAAGTGATTGCTCAGAAGGCGCAGAGTGGCCTTTTGGGGTGCACCATGCCGCTCTGACAGCAGTTTTTGCACCTTTAGCCAGTCCTCTTTTTTTACAATAGCTGTATGGTGATTTTCCTTGAAATACATATTCAGATCAGTGTTTTTCACTGATTTATGTGTGCGGAAATCTTTGGTATATGTTTTCTGCATCAAGGCATCACCGCAGTATTTTTCATTTCTGAGGATGCTGCGGACAGTACCGGCAGACCAGAGGTCATTACCCATGGGAGATTTGATCCCCTGCTCTGTCAGGGCAGCGGCTATTTCCGCTGGCGTTGCTCCCTCCAAGCAGCTTTCGTAGATATACTCGACAATTCGTGCCTCGGTAGGTTCGATAACCAACCGCCCAAAGTGGTCGCGGTAGAAGCCCAACGTGTTCTGCACAGAGAATTTGTATATTCCCTCTGCCATTCGCCAACGGATACCAGCTTTGATGGCCTCGCTTTTTTGCTGAGATTCCATTTCAGCCAGAGCAGCCAATAGTGAGATCAGGAGGTTATTTTTACCATCTCCAGTATAGGTGATGCCCTCCGTCTCAAACTCGACGGATACCGGAGGATTCAGTGCAGAAAGGGTTCGAAGATTATTCAAAATATCTACGATATTTCTGCCAAACCGGCTGATGCTTTTGGTGAGTATCAGATCAATTTTGCCGTCAACAGCATCTGCAATCATCTTTTGAAAGCCCAGCCGCTTTTCAACAGTAGTGGCACTGATTCCCTCATCCTGATAGATTTCCACCAGTTCCCAGTTCGGATTACCCTCAATCCGCTTGGTAAAATGATGAATCTGCATATCAAAACTGCCGACCTGCTGCTCCTCTTGCGTACTGACACGGCAATATGCCGCGACGCGCAGTTTAGGCCGCTCTGCTGGTATCTCATGGCGTTTTTGGGGAGGGATAATAATAACACCATTGCTGCTTTGATTGGCGGCAATCTCATCCTGCATCTGTTTCCGCTTCTGCTCCCTGCGCTCGGCTCTGCTGCTGGTCTGCCGCGCCGCTTCTATCTTTTTGGGGTCAAGCGGTTTTGCCATATCCTGCCTCCTGCATCGAAATTGCAACTATTTCCTTGCGCTGCATGGGCATACCACCTCCTTTTTAATAAATTTTGACTTTTCACCGAATCACCACCTTTTCCATTATTTTTATGACATACCGATAACCATCGGACTGCAAACATAAATAGAGGGCGGCAGAATGCTCCTGCCGCCCCGGAATCAATGTTGTGTTTATTTGCTGAGATAAGCACGCTTCAAACACTATCCATGGAAATAACCATGGCATAGTTACTTTACGGATTTCCCTAATGAATTAACTAAAAAAATGAGGATAAGCCAGAGTAATAGAATATTGGCAGCGAAAATCGCATAAGAGAATGCTGATCCACATCTGAGAAGATAAAGCAAGTAATTACTGGAAAGATCCATATTGGTGGGAATTAGAAATGCACAACTAATAATTATCAGTAAGACACACGCAATTCCTGCCAAGCGAAAATAGTCTGCTAAAACGCCCAAGAGAGTTTTTGCAGGGTATTCTTTGTCCGTTTTTCCTTTTAGGTCTTTGGCATACTGGCTTCCTAAGAGGGCTGATACAGCTGCAATATACACGCCCATTGCAATGGATGCTACGGTGATAGCGGCTTCCGCAACAGCATAAAACTCCCAGTTGAAGAAAAACGCCATGAGAAAAATCCCAACAAAGCAAACAAGAAGAAGTATTTTGTGCCGCCTATACATAAGGGATCACCTCAGCTCGCGCAACAGAAGGTTCCTCACTTCTGTGGGGTCAAAATGTTCATTTTCATCTTTCACAGGAGAAATAACGAGGTGCTTTAATACTGATGAGAAGTCAAAAGTATGCTCAACTCCTGCGTCGTCGCTCCCGATAATTACAACATTTTCAAACTCACCCTTATGACGGCTGAAAACGTCAATAATTTGCCTTCCGCCACCATGTACTGGAATATCTCCATATGCAACCTTTAACTGAATTTTACTCGGCAAATCCTGTCCCCAGATATTTCCCACTTGGGCGAACAAATCGCTACTCCGTCCAAATAGGTTATCCACTTGAGTATACTGGAATCCCCGTATAGTTTTTATCTTGCTGCAGAACTCATCAACTGAGGTATAGATGTTATTAATTTGAAAGTCTTTTTGGAGCGTGTCGCTGAGATATTGCTGTAAAAAGCTACGCCTTGTAAGATCATTTAGGTACAGGAAATGCGTGTTACAGTCATAGCAGGCAAAAAACTGTTGCCGCGGCTCAATTTGTTCTTTGGAACGTGGGTTAGGTTCTTTTTCACCAGTCTCCTTGTTGATGACATAATCTCTGAATCGAACAGCATCATCGTAATCACATGCCATCCAGAAAAAACGATCTTCGATGATGTCCATTTCGATAGAATACAAATACTTCTGGCGATCAGGTTTGTATGTTCGGAGGCCCACTTTAAGAACTTGCTGAAAATCATCCATCGAAGCCTCACGAGTGCCATCTACGCGAAGGAGAAAATTACAAAACTTCAAAGCAAAGGACCTCCTTTAATCGAAATTAGCCTGCGTTTACAGTGCCCTTATCGTCTCCACAAACTGGCTCATGCTGACAGCTCCCGGCAGGAGATTTTCTCCATCCCGGAACACCATGTAATACCGGTACTGGCTCCCGGCGGCAGTCCGCCACGCGCGTCCCAGCTCAATCTTCTCCCGGCTGTCATCGTTTTTCAGGTGCTCGCCCTTGGTTTCGACAAAGATAATCTTGCCGCTCTGTGTCATAATCATAATGTCCGGGTAGTGCTTGATATAGCCATTGATGGCAAAGCCATGCCGGGAGAGATTGCGATGCCACCAGCGAACATTCGGTAAGGCTGTCAACTCCATGATTAAATCCTGTTCCAGTTTGTTGATGTCACCATCCTCAGCTTCGTACAAAGAACCGCCATAAATATCTGTGCTGGTTGCGGGATGAATGACTGTCGGAAGCCGATAGGACGGCTGGCATACGATCCGTTCGGTTTCCAGCCATTTTGAAAAGGTTTCCCGATAATGTGCATCCAGTAGGGATTCAATCTTTTCCTTGATTTTCTTAGCGTATCCCAGCGGGGCCTTCTCCATAGCGGCGATCTGTGCCTTGTCCATATCATCCACGATGCGGTTTATGTAGGATTTCAGTTCGGCAGCGTCCACCATGTTCAGCTTATTGAGTTGATTGAACATCATGTCCTTGCATTGGCGCACACGGCTTTCAGGCGGAAGGTTATTGAAGTATTCCTTGAAATACCGCTGTTCTGCGCTGGTCATTTTGAATACCTTGGGCAATCCGCCCTCATTTGCCCGCACATCGACCTCGGCAATCTCATCATCAGCTGCGGCAAAATCAATGTCGTATGCCTTACCTTTCAGCGTGAAGCCTTCAGCAAGCTGTTCTTTTTCCAGCAATTCCAGCGTACCTTCCGTAAACAGGGTATCGGGGATCACCTGGAAAAACTGTGGGATCATGAGCGTTTCAAGGTCACTTTGGAATTGAGGACGAACACGGAAAGTAGCCACTTGCTCCCGCACCTCCCAAGGAAGATTTTGAATCTGAGGATCATCCTGTCCCTGTTTTACGGCGTTGTTGTAGGCTTCACCGGCTTTATTGGCATCATCCAGCATACTGTCGGCTTTCGGGGTGATTTCTGCGGATTTTTCCTGTTCCCGGCGGCGTTCCAGTTCTGCACCGATGGATTTCCCATCCAGCCCTGCAAAATCGTCCTGCTCCGTTTCCGAAGGGACTTCCGTATCGGAAACTCCTTGCAGTTCGGTAATGCCGATCTGCACTGGGGGCTGCTCCGAGCCCTGGGGCTTCACAGACTCAGCCAGACGGTAATCCTTGTCACTGAATCCTGCACTGTTCAATCCCTTGATGATGTGCTGCACGGTAGTGTTAAAATCGTTGGAGGAAGTCAGCACATAGGACATATTC
>OMRJ01000278.1 GCA_900313475.1 uncultured Eubacteriales bacterium
AGCGCCTGTGTAGTGCCGCCGTCTGCCGCTGCGGCTGCTCCCATCGACGAAAAAGCGGCAGCGGTGTTGCCGTTTTTGATACCGACTATCGTGCCGACAACAGCCATGAGAAGCAGCGGGATAAGCTTAATGACCGTCATGCCGACCTGAAGCTTACCTGCGATTTTGGGAGCAAGGGCATTGATAACATAGCTCAGAATAAGATAGAATCCCGAAAGAGCAAGACATATATCGCTTGAAATCGTGTCGCCCATTTCAAGCACGCCGCTCGGAACGAATATTGCGAGAGTGTATCGTGCCGAAACCCATGCAAGTGCGCTCGTCATGCCGGGAATGTAAACCGTAGCCATGAACCAGCCGAGATAATAAGCGTATTTTTTGCCGACGGTAGCTTCGGCATAGTCAACAAGTCCGTTGACCTTTTCGTATTTTGTTGCGAAATTTGCGAATACATATCCGCATACAATCATTACAACGCCGCCGATAAGCCACGCTATAATGCCGAGGGGCATATCGCCCTTTGTGCTGTTGAGCACGTTTTGCGCTTTAAAGAAAACGCCGGAACCGATAACGATGCCTATAACCATACCCATAGCTGTAAGCAGACCGTATTTCTTTTTCAGCTCACCCATAAAATTTTTCCTCTTTTCAATTTTAATACAAGAACCGACATATTACTTATCGTTCTTTGCTTTCAGATTCCTTCTTTTCGAGAAGTTCTTTGATTTCGAGAAGAACCGATAGCTCGGTGTCCTTCTTCTCCTCTTCATCCGCTTTTTTAAGCTCCTCTTTTTTTGAAAGAGCCTCAATTTTTTCGTGCGCCTTATTTATTATGCGAAGCACAACGAAAATAGAAAATGCAATGATAATAAAATCAATTACAGCCTGAATAAAACTGCCATAGGTCAAAGCGATTTCATTCTGAATAACTTCACCTGCGGCATTTATCTCCTCGGGACGAAAAACGACCTTCAGTCCCGTAAGAGACACGGAACCTGTGAGCAAACTGATGATCGGTGTGATTATATCCGCCACAAGTGACGATACTATTTTGCCGAATGCCGAACCGATAACGACACCGACTGCCATATCGAGGACATTGCCTCGCATTGCAAATTCTTTAAAATCGGAAAAAAACTTTTTAATAAATGTTTCCTCCTTTCCGAAAAAAATGAGAACCGGGGATATTTTGCACACAAAACACCAATCAATCGTTAACGTTCGCCGCACCGCAAAAAGCGCAACAAAGAAACAAAAAAGACACTTTATTCCTGTAGGCATTTACACGCGAAGAACGTGCCGTGATACGGTAGATGCTTTCTCGTCGCTGCCGTGCGTTTTTATTTCTTCTTTCGCCGAATGCGCCGTCCCCGTTCAAAAGCGGTCCGTGTGACTTGTTAAGTATAACATACTTAAATTAACCTTTCAATATTTTTTTAACATAAAATATAAAAAATGCTTAAAAAAGGAAAGAAGCCGGCAAAAGACGACATTGTTTATTTTTATTGACATTCAAAGTAATAATTGTTATACTGTAATTTGATTTTTTTAAGGAGGCTTTTAATATGGAAATCAAAATTTTCGATACACCGGACGCCGTTGCTCCTGCCTGCGCCGATGAATTTACTTCACTTCTCAGCTCAAAAGATTACTGTATTCTCGGTCTTGCAACCGGCGCATCGCCCGTCCCGACATACAGAGAGCTTATAAAAAGATTCAATGCGGGTGTTATCAGCTTCAAACACGCCTCGTCTTTCAACCTCGACGAATATGTCGGTCTTCCCCGCAGCGATAAAAATAGCTACTACACATTTATGCATGAAAACCTTTTCAACAGCGTTGACATAAACGAAAAAAATGTGCATATTCTCAACGGAAACGCCGAAGACACCGAAAAAGAATGTGCTGATTACGATGCTGCCATAGACGCCGCAGGCGGAATCGACATACAGCTTCTCGGAATCGGGACAAACGGACATATCGGTTTCAATGAACCGAGCGACGCTTTTTCCGACGGTACGTTCAAAGTCAAGCTCACAGACAGCACGGTTCAATCGAACAGCATCTATTTCACCGAAAGCGCCATGCCACGCTATGCGCTCACAATGGGAATCAATTCAATAATGAAAGCAAAAAAGATTGTGCTTATCGCAACAGGCACATCAAAAGCGGAAGCAATTAAAAATGCCGTAAAGGGTGAAGTCACTCCTCGCTGCCCCGCTTCTGTTCTCCAAAAGCATCCTAATTGCATTTTCTTCCTTGACAGAGCGGCTGCATCGTTGCTCTGATTCTTACGTTTCACGAAAAAACGCTCTCAGCATTCAGTCAGAGAGCGTTTTTTTATTTTTGTGTTTTTATCTGCGGTTTATTTCGTGCAGCCAATTTATATACAACCCGCTCCATTGCGACGCGAGCGGAGTATCGCAAGCAAGACCCAAACCGTGGCACCCGTAGGGAAAAACATGAAGCTCAAATGTCTTCTTTTTTTCGGCAAGCGCGTTTGCAAGGCGCAGTGAATTGCGAACGTCGACCGCATTATCCTCCGCCGTGTGCCAGATAAAGAACGGCGGAGCATTTTCGGGCACTATCTTATTACTTGTGAGCTTATCCGCAAGTTCATCGTCTTCATAGCTGCCGAGAACATTTTCGCGTGTTCCCCGATGAGTGATCTCACGATCAAGCGACGCAACGGCATAGCAGGCGCAGACATTGTCGGGACGCGAAGAAACACGGTCGACAGCGTCTCCGTCGGCAACGCCGCCGTCAAAGCGCAAACCCGTCATACAGGCAAGATGCCCGCCGGCACTGAATCCCATTATGCCGATGCGGTTCGGATCAACGCCGAACTTCGCGGCATTTGCACGGACAAATCTCACAGCGCGTTTTGCGTCAAGCTCCTGACACGGAAAATGATACGGCGCAAGGCGGTAGCAGAGCATAAAAGCCGCAAAACCGTTTTTATTTAAAAATTCGCATATCTGCCTGCCCTCGTGATCAACGGCAAGATGTCCGTAACCTCCGCCGGGAAAGACAATAACACACGGCACCGCAGCGTCCGACTCGATAGGATACACGGTGAGATTCGGTATATCCTGTCCGTATTCTTTTTTAAAAAGCGGAACATTATTTTCTTCCCAAAGATAGTAAACTTCTTTCATTTTGTTCTCCTCCGACAATATAAAAGAAATGCGTAATGCGGATTCGGTTGCGAAAACGCATTACGCACTGAAAGCATTTTGGAATTATTTCATCATTCCGGCAACTTCTGCCGCAAAGTCGTCTTCTCTCTTCTGGAGGCCTTCGCCCTTTGCATAGCGATAGAAACCGGTAACCTTTATGTCTGCGCCGAGCTTCTTTGCAACGGAAGCAACATAACCCTTGACATCATATTCGGAATCCTTAACAAATTCCTGATCCATAAGGCAAACCTCGGTGAAGTATTTGCCCATCTTACCCGCAACGATCTTTTCGAGAACCTGTGCGGGCTTGTTAGCCATTTTGGGATCCTCTTTCATCTGTGCAAGATTGATTTCCTTTTCATGCTCGATAACATCTGCGGGAACGGAAGCCTCATCAAGATAGAGCGGGCTCATAGCCGCAACCTGCATGGCAACGTCCTTGCCCATGACCTTAAACTCATCCTTGGCAGCCGTTGCATCATCCGTATCAAACATAACCATAACGCCTACGGCTCCGCCTGCGTGAATGTATGTTGCGGCAACGCCCTCAACTCTTACAAAACGGCGGATCTTCATGTTTTCACCGATGGAGAGAACCGCTTCCTGGAATGTCTCTGCTACGGTGTGCTCGCTGCCGTCAAACTTCATAGCGGTAAGAGCTTCGACATCTGCGGGATTTTCGGAAACTATAGTCTTTGCTACGCCGAGAACGAGAGCCTTAAACTTCTCGTTTTTTGCAACGAAATCCGTCTCGGAGTTGACTTCAACCAGAACGCCGACCTTCTTTTCCTCATCATAATATGCAAGAACTACGCCTTCTGCCGCAATTCTGCTTGCCTTCTTTTCCATCTTGGCAGCTCCGCTCTTTCTTAAGAACTCTAC
>OMRJ01000091.1 GCA_900313475.1 uncultured Eubacteriales bacterium
ACGGATCAAAGTATCAGGCGACATGGATTGCGGCTTATGACTATCTCAACGGAGAAACTTATTACGAAGCAGTGTTCAATGTCGAGAACATTACCGCAGACACCGTTATCGCGATCAGGGAGAGATAACACCGAATAAATTGCAGACACCGTTAATGTTTCATTACGGCATATGTTGTTAACAAAAAAAAGAACCGCACGGCGTAATGCTTATGCATGGATGCCGTGCGGTTTGTTTTTCGGCTTGACTGTTTTTGCTCAGAAAAGCAATACAGTTAAACCGATTCCCGATTCTCTTTTGTAAACCGATTCCCGATTCTCTTTTGCACACCTCAATGAGAAGTCGGAATACGGCGCATTTTTAATGTTATACGGATACCGTCCGTCAGACAGACCTTCAGAGAAAACGCAACTCGGATGCATTTTCGGGTATACACAAAAATGAATAGTTTAGGCTGACGGGACTTGAACCCGTGTCGGTTTTGACAGGTCGGATTTAGCCCATGCCGTGTTAAAACACTTGCAAATACTTCAGGTATTCGCTTCGAGCCTTGCCTTGCCTGAACAAAAATCGACTCAGTTAAAACTGCTCTGCAGGCTGACGGGATTCAAACCCATGCCGCCGTCAGTGCCCCTTTTCGGCACTTTTTCGCCCTTTTCGTCTTGACTTGCGCCGGCAAGCCTGCGCTTCAAAAAAAACGGAAATTGCTCAAAAATTGTCTGCTGTCGGGCGGGCTTGAGACAGATAAAAAAACGCACTCCGCGGAGCACCGTTAAATGCTGCGGAGCGCGTTTATTCATATAGATTATTTGTGAAGAAGCATTCCGAAATATGATTTAAACATTCCGAACAGTGCGGTAACGAAATTGACAAAGAACATTGCGAAAGTGATTCCCAATCCGTCGGGGAGGTCTGTTCCTTCCGTTTCGGTTACTTCAGTCTTTTTTATCGCATATGTGTCGATGAGTGATATTTCCTGTGTATCGTCATCAACAATATACGCTTTGTAGATGAGCTTGTCGCCGTTTATTTCGGTTGTGCAGAAGCACCCGCCTCTGTCGCGTGTTGTCTCGGCAACAGCCGCAACATCGAGAACGGGAGGAATAGCATCCTCATGGACAGTGTAGCGCTTTGTGCCTGCCGTTGACGGGAGTGTATAGACCGTGCCGTCGGGATTAACCGCAAACATGATCTTTTCGCCGTTGTAAATTTCGTCGACATACGTCACGTTTTCGACAAGCGCGTCTCCCTTGACCTGATTTGTACGGAGGTACATATGATCGTGACCCGCGTACACCATGTCGATTCCGAGTTTGTCAATGATAGGCAGCAGCACGTTTCTCATAATGATTGTGTCGGGCTTGTTGATGTTCTTGCCTGCCGAATAGAATGAACGGTGCGCGAGGACTATTTTCCACCGTGCGTTTGAATTTGACATATCGTTTATAAGCCAGTTTCTCTGCGCCTGGCTCATCGGGTACATATCATTCGTGTTGAGCACCGCAAAGTGGGCGTTGCCGTAGTCAAACGAATAGTAAACGCCTTCTATTGATTCGTTTTTGCTCTGATCAAGGCAGAATGTGTTTTTGAAACAATTCGTGTTGAATTTGTTCGTGATGTTGCCGTCGTGGTTGCCCGCAACCGGAACCTGTGTAATTTTATCATTCGCAAAAGCAAAATTTGAAAAATACCAGTCCCATTCTTCATTTGTGTTGTCATTGACATAGTCGCCGAGGTTGATTGTGAACTCTGCGTCCGGCATTGTGTCAAGCGCGCCCTTAAGCGTGAGCGCAGCGTGTGCAAAGTTTTCGTTACTGCTCGCCTGAACATCGGTTATTGTAATGAACTTAAACGCATCGTCGCGGTCATCGGTAACAAAAGATTTTGCGTCGCTCCAAACGTTTGCGGCTGCGTCGCCGACTCTGTAGGTGTATGCAGTGCCCGCTTCAAGCTCCGTCACTGCCACCTGATGTGAATACTGCTTGCGGTAGAGATTTTCGGTGCCCGAGTAGATTTTTGCGTTTTCAAAGCTTCCGTTAAATTCCGAAGTTTTGACGATCTGAAGATCGGAGCCTGCCTTGCCCGTTGTGAACCAGCAGAAGCCTCTGCCCGTTGCTCCGTCACCGTACATGGTGCAGGATACATTTTTGACGGTATTGTCGGCAGCCGAAGCGACAGCCGCACCGCCTGTAAGCATCAGACAAGCCAAGACTACGGAGAGAGTTTTTTTCAAAACATTTTTCATTTCCGTTCCTCCTGTAATAAGGATAAATTCATAAAAAAAGTATATCATCTTCATCGAAAAATGTCAATTTATTTTCGGCAGTAAACAGGCATTCTTCGGATTATTTTTACGGATGTAAAAAAGTGCAATGTGAAAAATGTGCACAATGCACAAAAACCACAAAAAATAAACAAAGATGCTTCTAACAAAATAGTCAAAAAAGTACTTGAAAAAAGTGAGTAAATCTGGTAAGCTGATTGTGGAGGTGTATGCCCTTGAATAACAACAGAAAAAACAGCGCCGAATTACCCGTTTATCTTTTCAAACAGGGTCGAAACAGTGAGAGCTATGAATTTTTCGGCTCGCATGCCACCCCCGACGGCGCGGTGTTCAGAGTTTGGGCACCGAACGCAAAAAGCGTTTCGGTCACGGGCGATTTTTGCGGATGGAGCGAGGAAGCGCATCCTATGCACGAAATAGCCGACGGTATCTGGGAGACGGAAGTAAGCGCAATAAAACGGTACGACACATATAAGTATTGCATAGAAGACAAAAAAGGTGTTCGGAGAATGAAAGCCGACCCGTATGCTTTTCACGCCGAAACCCGACCGGGCACTGCGTCTAAGTTCTATGAGCTTGACGGATTCAACTGGACGGACAAGTCCTATTTTTCGCGCAGGTCGCGCCGCACCGTTTACGAGAGTCCGGTAAACATCTATGAAATTCATGCCGGCTCATGGCGAACGAATGAAGACGGTTCGTTCCTGTCTTATCGCCTGCTTGCGGACGAACTGGCGCCGTATCTTACCGAAATGGGGTATACGCACGTTGAACTGATGCCTATAACGGAGCACCCGTTCGACGGCTCCTGGGGATATCAAACGACCGGTTATTTTGCCGTTACGTCGCGCTACGGCACGCCTCACGACTTTATGTATTTCGTCAACAAGCTGCACGAAAACGGCATCGGCGTAATTCTTGACTGGGTGCCCGCTCATTTCCCTAAGGACGCATTCGGACTTTATGAGTTCGACGGCGAGTGCCAGTATGAGTATTCCGATCCGCTTAAGCGTGAGCATGCCGACTGGGGCACGCGCGTGTTTGACTACGGTAAAAATGAAGTTGTCAGCTTTCTTATTTCATCTGCATCTTTTTTCTTCAAAAAGTATCACATTGACGGTCTGCGGGTGGATGCGGTGGCGTCAATGCTCTATCTTGATTACGGCAAAAGGGACGGCGAATGGCGTCCTAACATCTACGGCGGACGTGAGAATCTTGAAGCCGTGGCGTTTATACGTCACCTGAACGAGTGTATTTTCCGTGATCATCCGTACGCTCTCATGATAGCGGAGGAATCCACCGCTTGGCCGCTTGTGTCGCGTCCGGTGTCAGACGGAGGACTCGGCTTCAATTTCAAATGGAACATGGGATGGATGAACGACATTCTCCGTTACACCTCTCTTGACGGTCTGTCGAGAAAATACAATCACGATTTGATAACGTTTTCGCTTTTTTACGCTTTTTCGGAGAATTTCATTTTGCCGATTTCTCACGATGAGGTCGTGCACGGCAAGTGCTCGCTGATAAACAAGATGCCCGGAACATATGAAGAAAAATTCGCGGGCATGAAGGTCTTTTTGGGGTACATGTATTCGCACCCCGGAAAAAAGCTTCTGTTCATGGGCCAGGAGTTCGGGCAGTTTATCGAGTGGCAGGAGAAAAAACAGCTCGACTGGTTTCTGCTCGATTACGATTCTCACCGTACTCTGCACGATTTTACGGGCGCACTGAACAGACTCTACAAAAACAGCGCTCCCTTGTGGGAGATAGATTATTCGTGGGAGGGCTTCGAGTGGCTTGTCAGCGACGATTGCGACAATTCCGTCGCGGCGTTTATGCGCACCGATAAAAAAGGGAACAGCATTGCGGCGGTGTGTAATTTCACGCCTGTCACGCGTAAAAACTACCGTATCGGCATTGACCGCGCCGGTACCCTCACCGTTATACTCAATTCCGACGATGCCGCATTCGGCGGAAAAGGGGAGTTTGCGAAAAAACGAATTTTAACAAAGCGTATTCCGATGCACGGCAAGGAAAATTCATTTGAGCTGACACTGCCGGGGCTGTCGTGCATTTACCTTAAATATACACCGGCAAAAAGAAAGGACGAAAAGTAATGGCAAGAAAAACAGAATGCATAGCTATGCTTCTTGCGGGAGGACAAGGCTCGCGTCTCGGAATCCTCACCAAGAAGATAGCGAAACCGGCAGTGCCCTACGGCGGCAAATACCGTATCATTGATTTTCCTCTTTCAAACTGTGTCAATTCCGGCATTTATACGGTCGGAGTACTCACGCAGTATCAACCGCTTGAGCTGAACGATTATATCGGCAACGGTCAGGCGTGGGATCTCGACAGAAACGAGGGAGGTGTGCACATCCTCTCGCCGTATCAGCAGATAAACGGCACGGAGTGGTATAAAGGCACGGCAAACGCCATATATCAGAATATAAATTTCATTGACCGCTACGATCCCGAATATGTCGCGGTGCTTTCGGGTGACCACATCTACAAAATGGATTACTCAAAGATGCTTGCTTTTCACAAGGAGAAAAACGCCGCGTGTACGATAGCGATGCTTGAAGTGCCGTGGGAGGAGGCGTCCCGTTTCGGACTTATGTTTACCGATGACAACGGCGCCATAACGGCTTTTGAAGAAAAACCGAAAAACCCGAAGTCAAACAAGGCGTCTATGGGCGTGTACATTTTTACCTGGAGCAAGCTGCGTGAATATCTGATCGCGGATGAAAACGACCCCGACAGCTCCAACGACTTCGGTAAAAATGTTATTCCGGCGATGCATGAAGCGGGGGAGCGTCTCTTTGCTTATAAGTTCGACGGCTACTGGAAAGATGTCGGCACAATAGACAGTCTTTGGGAAGCGAATCTCGACCTGCTGAACCCAAATGTAAACATTGACCTTACGGATGAAGACTGGCGAATCTACTGCAAAAATTCTGCGCTTGCGCCGCACTTTGTATCATCGGATGCATTTGTTCAGAATTCGCTTGTTTCCGGCGGCTGCTATATCGACGGTCAAATAGATTACTCCGTGCTTTTTGCGAATGTGAATATCGAAAAGGGCGCCACGGTCAAATATTCCATAGTTATGCCCGGCACTACGGTTAAAGCGGACGCGACGGTACAGTATGCCATGGTTGCCGAAAATGCCGTTATCGAGCGCGGTGCTGTTGTCGGTGAGGATCCCGAACATTGCGGCGATCTCTCAAAATGGGGAGTTACCGTCATCGGCTCCGACACGGTGATAGGCAAAAACGCGAAGGTGAGCGCAAACAAAATGATAGACGAAAATGTCGGGGAGGGTACCGAAGTATGAGAGGAAACAATGTTCTCGGAATTATTTTTGCAAATGCGGACGATTCCGCGATACCCGAGATAACGGGAGTTCGCTCTATGGCAAGTGTGCCGTTCGGCGGCGGTTACCGCCTGATAGATTTCGTCCTTTCCAAAATGGTGAATGCCGGCATGACAAAGGTCGGAATAATTACAAACAACAACTATCAGTCTTTGATGGATCATATCGGCGGCGGCAAGCCGTGGGATCTCTCACGCAAGAGCGAGGGACTTTATCTTCTGCCGCCGTTTAATTATGACGCGGCAGACAATTACAATACGAGCCGTATCGGTGCTCTTAAAAACATATCGCATTTCCTTGCGCGTTCAAATGAGGAATATGTCTTTATCAGCGACTGCACGGCGGTGTCCGATCTCAATCTTGCGGATGTTTTTACGTTTCATGAGGAGCACAATGCCGACATAACAATGCTTTTTTCGGACGGAAAGACGCCTGCGCTTTCCGATCAGACCGTTGTCTCGGACATTGAGCCGGACGGCAGAATAACCCGCCTTTCGTTCGGTGAACCGAGGATACAGGCAAAGTATGTGGCAAAAATGACGCTGATGAAAAAGAGCCTTTTGGAACGTCTGGTGTCCGAATGCTGGGCAAAGGGGTACGGTTCGTTTGAAAAAGACATATTTATGAAGAATCTTGACAAGCTCCGCATTTACGGCTTTGAAATGAAAGGCTTTGTGCGAGTGATAGATTCAATAGCGTCTTTCTTCGAAGCGAATTTCGCGCTTCTCGACCGCGAAAACTATCTTAGGCTTTTCCGTTCAGCGCCCGTGCTCACAAAGGTCTATGAGGATATGCCGGCTGTGTACGGACTCGGCAGCGACGTTAAAAACTCGCTTGTTGCCGACGGCTGCATAATTAACGGAACAGTGGAAAACAGCATCCTGTTCAGAGGATGCCGCGTCGAGCGCAATGCATCGATTAAAAACAGCATCCTGTTCCCGCACGCGTTTGTCGCGGAGAATGCGACGCTCGAATACTGTATTACCGATAAATCAGTCACCGTCCGACACGGCAAAACCCTTGTCGGTGCGGACACATATCCCGTTTATATAGGTAAAAATATACAAATATAATTATTTGAAGAAAAGGAGAACATACAATGAAAGTATTATATGCTGTCAGCGAAGCGAAGCCGTTTATTGCAAGCGGCGGGCTTGCCGATGTTGCGGGCAGTCTGCCCGTAGCGCTCAGACGCCGTCTCATAGGCTGCCGGCTCGTTATGCCCATGTATGAGGGGATTCCGGAGGAGTATAAAAATGAGATGCGCTTTATAACGCACATCACCGTTCCCGTTGCATGGAGACGTCAATACTGCGGGATATTCGAACTTAAATATCAGGGTGTTATCTGCTATTTTATTGATAATCAGTATTATTTTAAGCGTCAGGGAATTTACGGTCATTACGACGATGCGGAGCGCTTTGCGTTTTTCTCACGCGCAGTGCTCGAAATGATTCCGTACATTGATTTTAAGCCCGACGTTATTCACTGTAACGACTGGCAGACGGCGCTTGTTCCGGTGTACTACTCAAAATATTACGCGACACGCGAGGGCTTTGAAAACATTAAAACCGTTTTCACGATACACAATATTCAGTATCAGGGAAAATACGGCCGCGAAATCCTCGGCGATGTTGCCGGATTTTCGGAGGACGACGTCTCTCTGCTTGAAAACGACGGCTGCATCAACTTTATGAAGGGTGCCATTGAGTGCTCCAATGTTGTTACGACCGTTTCTCCGAGCTACGCGCAGGAGATTCTCAACCCATGGTATGCTTACGGCCTTGATTCAATTCTTAATGCGAGAAAATATAAGATTCACGGCATTCTGAACGGAATTGACACGGTTTCGAACGATCCTGCGACGGACAAAGCGCTCCCCGCGAATTTTGACGTAAATCACATTGAAGGCAAGGCGAAATGCAAAGCGGCGCTGCAGAAAGAAATGGGACTTCCCGTAAGGGCGGATGTGCCCTTGATCGGTGTTGTCAGCCGTCTGGTGTCGCACAAAGGCTTTGATCTTATAAAATGCGTACTCGATGAGATGCTTTCGGACAGCGATGTCCAGATGGTGGTTTTAGGCTCGGGCGAGTGGCAGTATGAGAGCTTCTTCAGCGAGGCGGCGCAGAGATATCCCGATAAGCTTGCGGTCAAGCTCGGTTTTATTCCCGCTCTCGCATCGCGCATTTACGGCGGCAGCGACATGTTCCTCATGCCCAGCAAGAGCGAGCCTTGCGGTCTGTCACAGATGTTCGCGCTGCGTTACGGCTCGGTGCCGATAGTCCGCGCGACCGGCGGACTTAAGGACAGCGTCACGGATTCAGGTATTCTCGGCGAGGGCAACGGATTTGTTTTTGAGGACTACAATGCCCATGAGATGCTCCACACGGTAAGACGCGCAATTGACGGATATGCCGACCGCGACGGCTGGGCTATCCTTCGCAGGCGCGCCATGGAATGCGATTTCAGCTGGGGACGCTCGGCAAATGAGTATATTAAGCTTTATAAACAGCTTATAAAGGGTTAAATAATTTTTATGGGAAAAACAGGAGGTAATTCCAATGGCACATTTTC